>JBLNDC010000454.1:0-2531 GCA_050261255.1 Bacteroidota bacterium | reverse complement strand
AATATTATCCTGGGCTTGGGCGGCCCATGAATCGGCAGATACCAGAATTTCCGAGGCATGGCACATATTACCCTTGTCCCAATAATGACAATTATCGATGCTGCAGTAAATCTTGGACATTGTAATCCCCCCTTTTAATCTTAGGTTTTGCTTGCCGCTAAAAAATATACGAATCCAGAATTAAACTTTTACGTCCCATCGGGCCTGACCGGATACAAAATCCCCAAACCATGTTTTTAACTGCTCCGGCCCGAACCCGTTCGCTACATCGCGATCAATCAAAGAACCATTTTGAAAATCAATGGTAAGCTTAAGATCCGGAATTTTATCTATACCATAAGCAAGAACCGATTTCAGTTTAGCCATGACTTCCCGGACGTACTCATTGTTATCGCCGAAGTCTAGTTCACCGTTGAGAATGTTTTGGAGTTTTTCATTGACACCGGTGATTTGACCATTGATCAATTTTAGTTCACTAAGATCCTGGCCGGTATAATCTTTTAAGAAGTCATAAACCATCCATTTATCTAATACCTCGGGAGTATCCTTTCCGTTCATTGCCAAAACCGACTCAATATGCATCATCAGGCCTACACTGTTATCCTTAAAAGCCTCGTTCAGGGTTTCTTCAATTCCGGCCTTTTTTTGTGGATCGGTGACGCCCGTAACCGTAATCTTACCGTCCTTATCCATCTCCAGCGTTATTTTCTCGTTTGGAGATAGTTTAATGCCCTTCTCTGTCAATGCGTCGTTGATCATTTGGTTATATCTCTGACGGTCCTCTATATTCCTCAAGGTAACTGAATAACTCCCGGAACTGGCCCAGGAGCCGGTCCTCGGATCGTATACTCCCTTTTCCCCGTTCACCCGGCTTGAAAGAATTGAGCGAACCGTGGAATTAATCTTTGGCGTAAATAGGGTATTCTGTTTTTTGGAAGCCCCCTTATCCATCAGACTGAGCAAATTATCCTGGATTGGAGAGTTAGAATAACCTGCCAATACTTGGCTTTTGATCAAATTGTTACTGGAAACACGCATCCGGATTGGTCTCCCTTCGAAATCACCGAATCTTTTATGGCTTTGCATCAAAAGTCCGAAAACTAACGACTTCTCTCCCGCGACCGGCGAGGAATCTTCGGCTGAGGAGTCTTTAGTATATATCGAATACTTTTTGAAAAAAGTTTATGAGAGTTTCATTATCCAGATCCGGAGCGATCCCATAAAATCATTGCCCAACTCTAAAAATGATAGCCCGGCGGCAACAGCGGCCGTCCCCCCGCCGGTGCTGCCGCCCGGAGTCCGTTCCGGATCCCATGGACATTTCATGCATTTGGTGATTTTCGCGGTTAAAAAAGTTCCGCAGTTATAACGGTAAAGAGCTCCAACTCATTCTTAAGTTGGGGCTCAATTTTACATCACGTTACTTTATTGTTTTAACGGCTTTCTCCGCAAAAGAAGTATCCGTGATCTTTTCATATGGCACGGGTTTCTTGAGTTCCCCCGCTTCTTTCATGATCGCCTGCATGAGTTCAAAGGACTTCTTTTTTAAAACCGGATCCGTATTCCAGGTATCCTGAGCCTTATAGCGCGCCGCAACCAAGGTCAATATTTCCTCACTGGTATCCGGAAACGACGGGCCGATGGCTTTGGCGATCTCCGCCGCAGTATGCTTCGCCAACCAAAGCTGCCCTTTGTAAAGCGCATTGGTAAATTTCTGTACGATCGTGGTGTTCTTTTTGAGGTAACTCTTTTTCGCGAAATAGGTTGTATAAGATACTTCACCACTATCCTTGCCGATGGATGCAACCACATACCCTTTGCCTTCCTTTTCAAGCATGGATGCGGTCGGTTCGAATAAAGCCACGTAATCTCCTTGGCCGTTTAAAAATGCCGGCGCCATTAAGGCAAATTGAATGCTGGTGTCTACATCGACATCTTCCCCGGGGACCAGGCCTTTTTTCTTCAATACAAACTCTAATGTCATTTCGGGCATCCCACCCGTGCGTCCACCGATTATTTTCTTACCCTTTACATTTTCCCACGTGAATTTGGGCTCCGGTTTACGTCCGACTAAAAATGATCCGTCCCTGTTGGTGACCTGTGCAAAAACCACCGGATAATCGGCCTTCCCCTCGTTGTAAACATACAACGTTGCCTCCGGACCGCCAAATCCGATATCCGCCTGGCCCGAAAGCACTGCAGTCATTACTTTGTCGGTGCCCGCCCCATTGGTCAATTCAACATCCAAACCCTCCGTTTTAAAAAGGCCCAGATTGATCGCCACATATTGGGGAGCATAAAACACCGAGTGCGTTACTTCATTAAGCCTGACTTTGGTTAAACTTTCTTTTCCCATGGCCGGTACAGATAGACAAACACAAAGAATCAATGCCGCCATTAAAAGATACCTTTTCATGACCATTCTCCTTTAAACTCAGATTTATTTTTCTACTATATAGGTTAAAATAAGTATTTTGAATGTCTAATCACAACTCACCTCCTGAGTTCTATTTTACTTATTGTGACTCTTG
>JBLNDC010000453.1:0-7086 GCA_050261255.1 Bacteroidota bacterium | reverse complement strand
CTTGTAGGATTGATTCTCCCAATAACTATGTTCAACAATGATCCCCGGATTGGCTGCTTCAAACCGGCTAATCATCTCTTCCATCCAGTCGCCGGTAACGTCTAAGCCGGGTTGGTTAATGGTCCAAATGGTAATTCTCGTTTGAAACTGTCCGGCTGCAAGCGGAGGGATTGTGATCCCGAATAACAATAAAAACAGGATGAATCGTAAAACTAGATTGAATCTGGATTTTGAGTTATTCATCTCGTTCCTCCCCAATTGCTTTTTTGTCCGGGATTATTCTCCGGTAATCGGCAGGGGTCATTCCAACCGTATCATGGAATACTTTGCAAAAGTAGCGGCTATTCCAAAAGCCGACTTTGGAAGCGATTTCATAAATATGATCATCTGTTAAAAGCAGCAATTCTTTGGCCCGTTCGATCCGGAGCTGTTGCAGGTAACTGCAAAAGTGCTTCCCCGCATATTCGGGAAAAACTCTGCTGAGATAACTCTTACTGACACCAACATGACCGGCGACTTTTTCCAGGGTAAGATCCCTGGTGAAATTAGCCTGGATGAAAGCCATGGCTTTCCTGATTGTCTGTGAACCATGGGGCTGAGTAATCGGCCCAGTTGATTGAGGATAATGCACTCCCGGTTTTTCAATTAGCCGGTTTTTTAACAGGCCGCTGATCCGCTTTAAAAAATCTCTGGCTGTTTCCGGGGTGGCTTCGGCTTTAATCAGATAATCCGCCGCTCCTAGGCGCAGCGCTTCCCGGACGAAAGAAAAATCGTCATAAGCGCTGACTACCGCTACGATAAGCTGGGGATAGTGTTGGCCGATCCAGGCGGTTAGTTCCAAACCATCCGTTTCAGGCATCCGAATATCGGTAATCACCAGATCCGGCTCTACTCTCATGATCAGGTCCATCGCAGCCTGAGCGTTTTCGGCTTCGCCCGCCAGGCAAAAATCAAAGCGCTCCCAAGGAAACAACGCAGCCAATTCGGCTCTTACATATTCTTCATCATCAACCAGAATTGCGCGCCACATTTCGATGCTCCTTTTCAATTAGGGGTTCATTACTTTTCCCTTTAGAGTCTTCTTGAAAGGGAATCAGTACCGAAACAGTAGTTCCTCCGCCTTTCGAACTATCAATCCTCAAGCCGTATTCAGGACCGAAGCTGAGTTTCAAACGTTCATCGACATTACGGATTCCAACTCCGGATTGATTTGGTTTCATTCTCCAAATTGCCGCTAATTGCTCCGGGGATATTCCTTCACCGTTATCGGCAATCTTGATAATCACCCGGTGATTCTCGCGGATCGCCGTTAACCGGATCTTACCGCCGCGGAACTTCAGTCCATGTTGGAGACAGTTCTCCACAATCGGTTGTAAGATCAGACGGATTGTCGGACAATGCCGTAATTCTTCCGGCAATTCCATCTCCAAGCAAAACTTATCCGGAAAACGAATGTTCATTAAGTATAGATAATGCTGGACATGTTCGAATTCATCGGCTAATGTTACCAAATCGCCGTCTTTGCCGATGCTCAGGTGGAGCAGGCGCTTTAAGGAACGCAACGCTGCGGCTACTTCCCCAGGCGGACGTTTGGCGGTCATTCCGGCCAGCGCCGCCAGGGTATTGAAGAGAAAGTGGGGGGCGATTTGAGCTTGCAGAGCTTTAATGACAGCGGTTTTGCGGGAGCTTTCTTCCGCCACCAGACGCCTGGTAAGCAGATCTACCTCGCTAAGCATCCGGTTGAAAGCCCGTCCTAGAGTTTGGATTTCGAGAGGGCCGCTTTCCGGCGCCTGGATGTCAAAGTGCCCTGCTTCAACTAGACGCATTGCTTTGCAAAGCTTGTCCACAGGTTTGGTCACCAAAAATGAGATAAAGGTAGCGGAAAAAATTGCGACAATAATACAGAGAGCGCCGATCGAAACAATGTAATCGTATATTTGCTCCAGTCCGGCGTACAACTGCGTTGTCGGGGCGGAAATATATACTTGCCAGGAGGTCCAAGGAACAGGTGCGGCAATGACTAAATACTTTTTTCCGTCAACCGTCTCCTCCGTCGTTTCCGTCTTCCGGAGCCGGGTCGATAGTTTTTGATAAGCGCCTGCCAGAACTTGATCGGTTGGGGCGATCCAAGGGAAGATGACCTGTTGCGATGGGCCGAAGACAATCGCATCACTTTGAAAACGGCTCAGATTTCTTTCACGCAAGGTAATATTGGTCATAATCGACTCGACGATCCGATAATCCAGATGTAAAATGATCCAACCGTTCTGCGTTTGACCCGGTAAACTGATAATCCGCGCCGTTAACTCCAATAACCGGCCGGAGACCGTTGAATCACCGGTATGATAGTAGGGAAGGTACCGTAACCGCCATATTTTGAATTTGGTAGAGAGATTTTGAGGAACCAAATCAGACGGGATCGGTTGCAAGGTATAGGTAGTCACCGTATTTCCGGCTGAATCAACCAGGATTAGCTCTGCGCCCGGCAATAAAGAGGCTTTATATTGGCAGAGCAAATCGCCCAGAGCCAGCCGGGCCCTTTGATTCAACCGGTGATTGGCGGAGGACAAATCATGCAATAGCGGGGCTAATCTTCGATCTAAAATTAATGAGTCCACGGTGGTCTCAGCGTTATCGATAACGCTACCTAACCGGTACGCGGCTTGGGATAACATGTTGCCACCGAACCGGGACGTATGGTTTACGATAACTTGTTGGGCAATCTTAATCGAGGTGATTCCAATGGTGGCAACCACGCTAACGACAAGCAAAATCAAGGAAACCAACAGCTGTTTGCGTAATGTGGCGGTAAAAAGCCGGTGAAGTTTCATGAGATAAACCCCATGAAAACAAGTTTAAAAAGTTTAACGAAGTTTCTCACTTTAGAATCTCCCAATTATAAGGTTGTTCGCCCTTAGGAGCTTATCAAGGAGCTTAGTGATAATATAATTATCATATTTTCCATAATTCGATTAATTTGTAAATTCATCCTTCCATTTTACGAAAATTAACCCCGGAATTGTATTCATTCAAGATCATATCAAACAATCAATCTTAGTTGTTTGTCACCCAGGAATCGTTTACCGAAATACTTGGTTAAAACCATAGTCTTGTTGCTATCATGGCTCACCAATTATAAATAAAAAAGTTTTATCGTCCTCCTTTGTCAAGTGGCAACTGGGCCTCTGGTACCGGGGATATTAACAATTTACTCCCATTTCCAGCAGGAGTAAGTTTTACAAACTATAACTAATTTAACTATCAACTATTTCATGATCGACCACCAAAGGAGCGAAGCGATGGTTAAAGCGGTTAAGTTTTTATTGTTATTAACCGGATTGTTTGTCGCCGGTTGTTCTTCCCCGTCAAACTCGCGCCATTTAGAACTCTCTCCACAATCCCATAGTTTAAGTTCTTTGCCAAAGCTATACGTCTCCTCTTGGTTCGCGCCCTTTGACATCACCCGCGGTTTGCAGAGCTTCACCGAACATGCCAATGATCTTAACGAGATCAACCCGGTTTGGTATAACTTGAATCCATCCTACTATCAGCCCGGTGCCGAGCCTTTTAATACCAAACTGTTTCAAAAAGGCCCGATTGAGACTTTAGCCAAGACAAATGGAGTTAAGCTGGTACCGACGATTCAAAATTGGGGAACCACCAATTTCGACCCTAAGGTTATCAGCAGGATCATCAATAACCCGGTTGACCGTTACGAGCATGTCCGGGAAATACTCGAATTAGTCATTGAAAACGAATACGACGGGATTGACATAGATTATGAAAATTTACCCATAACCGACACGGAGGGATTTTCGGCTTTCATCAGGGAGTTGGGGACGGCCCTCCATGATCACGGCAAATTGTTATCCGTGGCTTTGCATCCGAAAACTACCACCGAAGCCAATTGGAGCGGACCCGGCGCCCAAGATTGGGTAGTAATGGCCCAGTATGCCGATGAGCTCAAAATCATGGTCTATGATTTTCACTGGATCAGCTATCACGCCGGGCCGATCGCCCCCCTCGACTGGTTGCGGGATGTCTTGGAATATGCAGCCACCATTCCCGAAGACAAAGGTAAAATCATCATCGGTTTGCCTTTATACGGGTATGATTGGGGCCCGGAGGGGATTGCCAAAGCGTTGACTTATAACGATACCATTAAGCTAATGACCGAACGGAACGTTTATAGCGCTTCCCGGGAGCATGTCGATGATTCGGAGGATTTCTGCCGTTTTTATACTGACAACAATGAGCCCCATTTTCAATACCAGCTGAATGGAGCCACGCATACGGTGTATTTTCAAGATGTACAAGCCATTGAGAAACGGGTCGCCATCGTCAAAGAGTATCCGGAGTTGGTTAAAGGCATCGATTTTTGGAGACTGGGAGGGGAGAGCCCGGAGATCTGGACCGAGGTTGGAAAAATAAACATAAAAGGAGGCGAGTTGCTCGCCTCCTTAAATTAATCCATCAATCATTAAAATATCTAGAAAATTTATTCAGATTTTAAAACGTCGTGCTCGTGCCTGTGCGCGTAATCGTAATCGAAAAACGATGAATTCAAACCCGATTACGAGCTCGATCTAATCTTAAAACTACCAAGTGACCGAGCCTTCGCCGGAGCCGGCGAAATTAAGGGTCGCAAACTCATTGGGCTGTTTGAACCAACTTTTTAGCTTATTGGCGGCGGTCCGGTTATGCTGGAGGACCGACTCACGGGCGATGCCATTGTCGCAATCGGTAAGAATAACAGTGAAAGGTACTGATTTGGCGGCGGGATCGACTTTTTGCCCATTCAGGACTAATTCTTTAAAGGGAATGGCCGCCTCAAAAAAGTACCCCTTGCCGTCCGCCTTGGCCTTGGCTCTGACCACGGCGGTGCTGTCAAACTTGGTCCAGGTGATTCCTTGCCGGAAGAGAATCGCTTGTTTCCAATCTCCATTTTCCGGGTAAGGAGTCATTTCGATCATTAATGAAGTGTAGTCAGGCATCAGGAAAGTAAGGCCGATGGAGTCGCCGGAGTCGATTCTGATTCCAGTGGTGTCTTTACAAAGGGCGGGGGCGTCATCGGTAATATCGGCGGCCACCACCAGGTATTCCTGGGTCCAATTCAAATAAATCTTCCCGGAGCTATCGGCCGGATTGACCCAACCGGATTGCCGCACCAACTGTTCTTCGGTTCCAAAATCCAGGGCGGCGCTTTTCGGCTTTCCGTTAACTGCCCAGTCGTCAAGGTTGCCGTCGATCACTATCTTGCCGGCCACTGAATCGGCAGTAAAGTCCTGGGCGGCGATTGCGGAAACGCTTACAACCAACATCATTAAGGAAAACAGGAATAAAATTTTAGTTTTCATAATATCACCTCATCTTTATTTAGCGGGTTTCTCCGGCAAGGGAACGAACGGAGCATCACCCGGCAATGCTTTAACGATACAGATATCCCGGGCGCCTTGATAGATTTCATTACTGTTCGATTTAAGCTCGGTGATGATCAGTTTTACATCGGGATGATAGTTATCAATCACTATAACTTTGGCGATTCTTTCAAATCCGGGGACTGAGAAACGGGCTTCTTCCTTCCAACTCTTCCCGGCGTCATCAGTACGAAAGACTCTAATAATTTGAGTCCCGACCACTGCAATATAAGCCCGGAAGGATTCGGGGCCGCATTTTTCCAGATCGTGTTCCCCGACGGGCGCTTCGGAACCGGAGGCGACGACAGCTTCGTCCCAGGCCTTCCCATTCCAGGTGGCCGATACGATGTCATCGACGCGTTTGAAGATGACTACCGGTTTGCCGTCGTCGGTCCATTGGACTTGGTGGGAGTAACCCGTGGTTTTTCTGGCTTTGGAATTAAAAGCGTCGGAGGTTCTTCGGACCAAACAATATTTTTCCGACTCATAATCGTCGATGCATTCGCCGAGATTCACCTCGGCGGCGTTATATAGATTGGAATCGGCCGGATTGTAATAAGCATGATAAGCGTCGGTAAGGTAATAGTCATGTTTGCTATTTCCGGGGCCCCCGCCGGCAAGGGCCCAAACCAAGTGAACTCTTTCCGGTATTTTGCCATGGGCCGGTTCGTATTGAACTTCGCCCACATATTGCTCGCACAGATTATCGGAACGGGGGAAGTTGTCGATGATCGTTTGGGGTTTATTCCAGGTTTTACCATTGTCAAGCGAGCGGATGACCCGGATCGGCCGGTAGTCGGTGGGGTAGCCTTTAGCCGGCTTGACGCTCAAATCCTGCATGGTTTCTCGATAGAAAACCAGAATGTTGCCGTTTTTAAGTACTACCGGCATTGGGTACGTAGCTGCTTCCGCCTCCTTGATTTCCGTCACTGTCCAGTCGCCTTCGATACTGAGGGGTTTGGCGGAACGGGCCATGTACAATGTGCTATTATGGCAACCATAGAAAATCACAAGATGTCCATCAGCGGCTTTAACCAAGTGCGGATAGTTGTGTTTATCGGCAAAAGGCGATTTAGCTGCTGTCTTTTCTTCGCTCCAGGTTCCGGTCTGATGATCGAACTCCCGGACCATTGCCGAACTGAATGGGCCCATCCAAGAGATGAAAGTCTTATTGACGCTGGGCTCATAAAACCCTGGCGCCAGGCGCCGCCGGTCGGTATGGGTTCCGGAGTCCTCGGCAATCTTGATTACCTGATAAGATTCAGCCATCGTTAATTCGGGCAGCAGCAACAGAAACCCGATTAATAATAGGGCAAACCATTTTCTTGAATCTTGCATCACACACCTCCGTTTTTTGTAAATTCCATTTGTTTCCGATAGTTTAATTTTACATTCTTTTTTAAATAAGATATTTGGATTTTGTTTGGATTTATTGACTATTCTTTGGACATTGTTTTATAGGCAAGAGGCGCGAGGTAAAAGGGATGAATGGGAAAGTAAGCGTAGCAATACATAATCCACTTAATCCCGTTAATCCTATCAAATAATTATAGACAGGATTCACACGGATTACCAAATCTTGATCACTGATACACTCGAATTAACCAAAAAAACTCCCCCGAATCAATCAAGGGAGTTTTTATTTGGCCCAAATTAATACCTATTATCT
>JBLNDC010000452.1:0-3398 GCA_050261255.1 Bacteroidota bacterium | reverse complement strand
CAGGCCCCAGCAACTGCCGCTACCAGCGCGTCTGCCACTGCAGGGTCAAACTCGGCTCCTTTTTGGCCTTGAATATATTCTAAGGTATCGTTGATTGATTTAGCTGGACGATAGGGCTTTTCGGTAGTCATAGCGTCGAATACATCGGCGACGGCGGCTATTCTAGCATATTCATGAATATGGAAACCGGTTAGTTTTCGAGGATAGCCGGAGCCATTATATCTTTCATGATGTTGAAAAGCCACTTCAGCGGCGGCTTCGGGAAGGTCTCTACTTTGTTTCATCAAATCATAACCTGTTTTCGGGTGAATCCGGATCTGGGCCATCTCGTCACTAGTAAGACCCCCGATTCGATTTAAGATATCAGGTGCAATTCGAGTCATTCCAATATCGTGAAACAGCACTCCTAACGCTAATTCCAACAGCTTCGCGTGATCATAACCCATATTTAGCGCAATTCTCACCGCAATAATACATACTTGAACCATGTGATTATAAATGGAATCGTTTAAGGATCTGATTTCAATAGTACTCAAGTGAATATTCTTATTCTCAATCACCTCGAATATCATTTTTTGAAGCGGCACCCTACAGGCTAGAAAATTAATGCCTTTTCCGCTCCGAAAGGCTGAATCCAACCTGGCTACGCTTTGGATAACCTCGGAACGGGTTAGATCCGATACCGGCTCATTAAGGTCACTAGCAGCTGCTGTTTCCACATAAGCGGCAGGGAAACGCAGATCTTTAAGTCTAGCTATTATCGACGAGGAGAGCTCCGTATTCTTTCTGACTAAAATTCTCCCGTCGGATTGAAAGATCGAACGTGCCAATATCATTCCAGCGGTTAATTTTTCCACAGCAACTTTTTCCATATATGACCTCCAAGATGTAAGAAATAACCATAACGAACCCAAAACAAAATCCTGCTAACGCAGGATTCCATGTTGTAGACCCTGAGCTTTGTGTTTCCGTTTCTCACCGGATTTACTTTTTTCCAGTTTTTAATCGATTATATTATAGCACTAAAAAAAGGTTTTTCCAATAGTCTGCTATTGACTTAAATATTAGCTGTTCAACAATAAAATTGGGAGCCTTCGCTCCCTAAATTATCCTTAGTTAAGTTTTGTTGAGGTATTCCGTTCCCGAAAAAGCAAACTAATACAGTATAGTCCCGCCAATCCAACTAAGGAATAAATAATCCGGCTAAATGGCGCCTCTTGGCCGCCAAACAGATTAGCAACCAAGTCATAACGGAATAATCCGATTAACAGCCAATTCAAAGCACCGACGATCACCAAGATCAAAGCCAGTCGATCCACTACCTTTTCACCCCCCATCCAGTATTTTTCATAGTGTGCCTAAGAATGGGGAAAGTATTCAACGATCATCTTATTGCTTTAGCAGTACCTTAAATAAAAGTAGTAATAAAAAAAGGGGGGGATCCCCCGTTACTAACCATTTATTAACCGAATTCAACTTTGCTTGTTGTTACCATTTTGAATTTCAAAAACTGCAACCGACTCTTTAAGCATATTGGCGATTGCCGTCAAATTCTCGGCTAAACTTGAGACCTGCTGAGCCGCAGCGCTCTGCTCTTCAGCAGTAGCGGAGACTTCTTGAGTGCTAGCCATGCTTTGTTCACTGATGGTCGCGATTCCACTAACCATGTTAATTACACTTTCATTCTTATCAGCCATTTGCCGAGCGGAGTGGGCTACTTGGTCGATTTGATCGAGAACATCCCTTAACTCTTTAAAAATGCTTTCAAAGGCCACAGTAGCTTCGGTGGTCAAGGTCATTCCGGCCTCAACCCGGTTAATCCCTTTTTGAATTACTTCAACAGCGTGACTGGTCTTGGTTTTCATCTGAACAATCAAATCGGCGATCATTTGGGCGGCTTGTTTCGATTGTTCAGCTAATTTTCCGGTTTCTTTTGCAACCACGCTGAATCCTTTACCTTGAATACCGGCGCGGGCCGCTTCGATCGAAGCGTTTAGGGCTAGTAAAGTAGTCTGCTCGGCAATACCGCCGATTACGGAGGTAATCTCACTAATTTCTCCCGATGTCCGGTTCAACTCCTCAATCACCGCGGCAACTTCCTTGGTAGATAGATATAATTCATTGATCTCGTTAGCTACGTCTCCGGTTACTTTCTGGCCTACCTTGGCCGAATCGGCAACTTTTTCAGATACAATTGCTATTTTCTCAGTGTCGGTCGAAACCCGGCGGACGATATTGCCTAGTTCGGTGATGGTTTCAACTGCTTGAGTTATTTGGTTGGCCTGTTCCGATGAAGCCCTAGCCAATTCTTCCATCGCTCGGGCTACTTCGGTGGCTGATCTGCCGGAATCGCTGGAAGCGTCTCGCAATTCCTTACTGGCGTTGATTAATAATTGCGCTTGTTCATTGATGCCCCCCACCAGTTTTCGAAGGCCGAAGATGGCTTCATTTAGCCCCTTTACCACTTGAGTGGCCTCTTGGCAACCTTGAGCGTTAACATCCTTGGAAAGATTTCCGGTAGCTAAAGACTTTGCCGCATTGACGATCGACTTTAAAGGGTTTGAAATTGAAGCGGTAATGATTAAAGCAAGTAAAATCGAAGAAAAGATGCTAATTAAAAGAATTTCAATAGTGGTGTTTCGCGACTCTACCGAAAAAGTATTACCAAATTGCATCGATTCGGTGGCCTTAGTTAAAATATTATTCTCCATGTTATTTAAAGCTACATTTATTAAAGCTAGTTTTGCTTCCAATTCTTGATAGTTTTCCGGGGAAACCGGTTTTTCAAAAATTCCTTTAATCGATTGAAGCTCTTGATATATTGGAGATGATTGTTCGGAATCAATGCCGGAAAGGAGCGGGACCAAACCCATTGCTTGGTTTAATAACATACTAGTACTAATAACCGAAGGATTAACTTTGGCAAGAATTAATAGATACTCTTTGCGATACTTATCCAATTCTTCCCTGGTTTCATTGATCGTTTTAAACCCATCGACGGTACTATTGAAAACACCGCTGGAAACTTGTTGCATTTGATCAATGACCTTTAAACCCAGATATCCTTCAAGAAATATAAACCCAACCATAATTATGATTATAAGCAAGATTTGGTAAAAAACTCTTAATCTTGATAAAATTGAAAGAAATAGGTGTCCGATATTCTTGAAGAAGCCTAAAATTGTTTTCATCCTACCACCTTCTGGTAATGTATTACCCAATAAAATGCTTTATTCTTTTATCGGCAATTATCAAAAATATGGTTAATAGGCAAAACCTTCTTGATAAGAATTTCCGCAAAATAAATTGGGCGCCTTTGCATCTGGAATATTTTGTATATTAACTTTATTATAGTAACTTTAGTAGTTCGGCGTTTTTTACTCAGTTCCTGCTTTAAG
>JBLNDC010000451.1:0-3200 GCA_050261255.1 Bacteroidota bacterium | reverse complement strand
ATTGCTTATACTGAGAGCTTATTTCTGGCGCTGTCTATTATGACCCTGTATTATCTGAGGAAAAAGGAATAGCTGATTACTGGAGTATGCGGTTGTTTGGCGTCTTTGACCAAAAACCAGGGAGTATTGTTGTTTATCCCGGCCGGGATCGAATATCTATTAGCGTGTAATCCGCTTACCGCTTTCCGGCAACGCAATCAACCGGGGCTTATCAAAAATTGGCTAACCGGGTGTTTATCTATCCTATTAATTCCCACAGGTACCTTTGGATATCTACTTCTTAATAAAATAGTCTTGGGCGACTGGTTTGGGTTTATGGAATATCAAGCGAATTATTTTCATAACCGGTTTGGGTTTTTTGCTAACACTCTTTACTACATCACTGAAAGCGCCCTCAACCTCCAGGATCAATTCCGTTTTACCTACACAATACCGGCTTTATTTTCTTTCCTGGTAGTTGTAATAATGCTGTTCTATTCATTCGATCAAATCCGGCTTTCGTATATTGCTTATGCTTTAACATACCTGGTTATTTCATTTTCTCCGTCCTGGCTTTTAAGCGGTTCCAGATACATCTCATCCCTGGCGCCATTATTTTTAACATCGGCCGTGTTCGCCAAGGACCGTTCCAGGGATACCATTCTTACCTTAAGTTCCATTTTGCTGCTGGGAGCTTATACTTTGGCCTTCCTTACCGGGCGGGTATTGTAATTTAGGTGATAAATTTATAATTTTAAAACCCACATCCCCTCATTTCCAGCTATAATTACTCATCACTCAACTTCAACCCACCCCTTAGCCCGCTCAACCGCTCTCCGCCAGCCATGCCAAAGCTTCTCCCTTTGCGCTTCGGAAATCTCCGGCCCGAAGCTTCTCTCGATCTTGACCAGTCCCTCAAGCTCTTTGGAACTTCCCCAAAACCCAACCCCCAGACCGGCGATGAAAGCGGCGCCGATGCCGGTTAGCTCTAACGATTCATTCCGCTGAATCGTCAAGTCACAGATATCCGCCTGAAACTGGAGGAGAAAATTATTGGCCGCCGCGCCGCCGTCCACCCGTAAAGTTTTGGGCTTGGCTTCCGTAGCCTCAGTCATACATTCCACAACCTCACGGACTTGATAAGCGATACCTTCCAAAGCCGCCCTTACGATCTTATATTTATCGGTCCCTCGAGTCAAACCCACCAACGTCCCCCGGGCGTAGGGATCCCAATAGGGAGCGCCCAGGCCGGTGAAGGCCGGGACCAGGTAAACTCCGCCGTTATCCTGGGCTTTAAAGGCATACTCTTCCGAATCAGCCGCATTCTTTAAAATCCCCAGCTCATCCCGGAGCCATTGAATTGCCGCCCCGGCGATAAAAACGCTTCCTTCCAAAGCATAATTGACCTTACCGTCGATCCCCCAAGCGATGGTCCCCAACAAACCATTCTCCGGAATTGACGGTTTTGCGCCGCAATTCATCAGGAGAAAACACCCGGTGCCATAGGTATTTTTCATACTCCCCGGGGTTAGGCAGCCTTGACCGAAGAGGGCGGCTTGTTGGTCGCCGAGAACGCCACCGATGGGGATTGGTTTTCCTGTTAAGGAAGGATCAGTCTCCCCGAAACTGCCGCAGGAGGGTTTTACATTTGGTAGGATGGTGTCGGGAATTTCGAAAAGTTTCAGCAATTCCCGGTCCCATTTCAAGTTAGTAATATTAAAAAGCATCGTCCTTGAGGCGTTTGAATAATCGGTGGCATGTACCTTGCCCCCGGTCAATTTCCAAATCAGCCAGGAATCGATGGTCCCGAAAGCCAGTTCTCCCTTTTCGGCTTTAGCCTTGGCGCTGGGGACTTCATTCAGAATCCATTGTAGTTTAGTTGCCGAGAAATAAGGGTCAATCACTAACCCGGTTTTAGATCTGATCAATGGATTTAAACCATCACCGATTAAACGGGAACAAACTTCCGCAGTCCGGCGGCATTGCCAGACGATGGCCGGAAAGATCGGCCGCCCGGTGGAACGCTCCCAAACCACGATCGTTTCCCGCTGGTTGGTGATGCCGATGCCTTCGATCGCGCCGGGGTTCACATCAGGAAGGCTCAAAATCTCTTTTATACCGGAGAGTACGGTATCCCAGATTAGTTCCGGATCATGTTCAACCCAGCCTGGTTTGGGATAACTTTGAGGAAAGGAACGGTAATACTTATGCTTAATATTTCCGCCATCGTTGATTAAGAGCAGCGTGGTCCCAGTTGTCCCTTGGTCAATCGCTAACATATAACCGGGCTTCATAAAATCAGCTCCTTTTGATTGAATATGGAATGCAAAAAACAGAAAATAGAAAATAGAATACAGAATATAGAATAAAGAATATAGAAGATTTTAACTAAGGCTTCGATTTCAAAGTCGTGTAAATGCTTATTTCAAATTGAGCAACCGCTAATGCACGCGAATTTACACTAATAAAACATTTGAAACTGGAAGAGCATTGAATAATATTCGCGTTTATTAGCGTTCATTGGCGGTTCCGTTAATTTGCTTTTACGATACCTTTATAATAATATCGGCAATTTAGATAGCTAAGACAATAGTGATCACAGTAATTAATGTAATCAGATAAATCAGTAGAAACTGCAAATCTGGGTATTCAGCGTAATCCGTGATCAACTAAAGGATTCTCCGGAGATAGCCGAAAAGATCACCGTAATCAGAGATAGAAGGGGATTCCTAATGAAAAAGACTTCCTTTAGTGGGCTAAAATTTCTTTTTTGGTTAGCGTTGGGACTGACCTGCCTCGGTTTGGGTTTTTTAATTGCCACCCGTTTTTTAAGGGCGGTAACTATCAATGCCGCTGCCATCGCTCTTCCGGTGGAAGATAACCGGTGGGTAACTTTTTACGATCATCAACGCAAGGAACTTACGAAGGTTTTCGTCAGAGACCAAACCCCGATCCTGGTTTCCCAGATGCCTACCTTACTCCAAAGAGCGTTCGTTCAAAGAAAAGACATTCGTTTTTATAATAATACTATCAGGATTAACGATTTATTTTCTATATTTGGATCGGAAATAAAAGTATTTTTAGGTTTGGAAAAACCCCTTCGTTATCAGCGGGATATCGTCTCGACTTTAGCCTATAACCTCTTTATGGTCCATAAAAAAGACTTGCCCCACCGGCTTGATGAAACGATATTGGCTTACAAAATCTTACGAAAATATCGC
>JBLNDC010000450.1:0-3992 GCA_050261255.1 Bacteroidota bacterium | reverse complement strand
ATATTGAAGACGCCGATTTGATAGTTTTTACGAATGCAGTAGGAAACGAAAATCCGGAAATAAAAGCTGCCCAAGAAATGGGGATACCGATCATTGAAGGCGCAGAGCTCTTAGGCAAATTTATGGAAGAAGTCGGACGGGGAATAGCGATCGCCGGAACCCATGGCAAAACCACCACGACGGCAATGACCGCTCTGGCGTTAACAGCGAGCGGAGTAGATCCGACCGTATTGATCGGCGGAGAGATCGAGGCCTTTCAAGGCAATCATCGCACTGGGAAATCCGAATACATAGTAGTTGAAGCCTGCGAATTCAAGAGATCTTTCTTACATCTCCGCCCAACCATCGAATTAATCACCAATATCGATTGGGACCACCCGGACTGCTTTCCCACTTTAAAAGATGTTGTTAAAACCTTTAGCGATTTTGTGGATTTGCTCCCTAAAGACGGTGTATTAATTCTCTGGGGTGATGATCCGAACGCCAATGATTTACGTAAAAGGTATAAAGGCAAGGTCGTTACTTTTGGTTACCAACCCCAATTCGATTGGGAAATAGTTGATTATCAAGCGATCGAGCCTTTAGGGATTGTGGGGCGGATCAACTATAAAGGCAAGGACCAAGGAGAACTACGGTTAAAGGTTCCGGGACGCCATAATTTGCAAAACGCAGTGGGCGCCTTGGCTATCGCTTCGGAACTGGGAGTTGAAAAGGAACAAACCATCGGAGCATTAGCCGAGTTTACCGGGGTCAAACGTAGATTTGAAATTAAGGGAGATTTTCATGGCGCGGTTGTGGTTGATGATTACGCCCATCATCCCGGGGCGGTAAAGGCTAGCTTAGCGACAGCGCGGCAAGCTTTCAAGGGCCGGATCTGGTGCCTGTTCCAACCTCATTTATATAGCCGTACCAAATTTTTATTAGACGAGTTCGCTAAATCATTTAACGATGCTGATATCCTGGTTCTGGCCGATATTTATCCCGCCCGGGAGGTAGATCCCGGTGACATTTCCAGCCGGGACCTTGCCGATAAAGCGCAACGTTTTCATACGGATGTCCGTTACCTAGGGGATTTTGATTCCATCGTTGACCACTTAGCCCGGCATGTCCGCCGGGGTGATTTGGTTATTACGATGGGAGCAGGAAATATTTTCGAAGTTGGAGAAAGACTGTTAGCCAGCTTAGTTATTTGATAGATTATTAAATTGCATAATTCTTGCATAATTCTCGGTTTTAGCTTTGGCTCATAATATGATATTGATAAACGTCATCCGGGTATTGCGGTCAAAGGGTAAATTTAGTTAATCAATTTCCCCGGTAAAAATATTATTACAAAAAATAAAGCCTGATTCACAGGCTTTTTTTCATTAATCAAGTTGTAATTAGTAGATTATAATTGCACTATTAACATTCCATCCTCATATTCAAACTCATACCTTTTGTCTTCGACCGGTATTTGAAACCGGTTTAAAAACTTCTTCGCTACTACCATCTTAGTAGTTTGACCTTGAATTTTAAAAGAATCTGGTGTAGGTTCGTTAAGCGGTAAGATACCCATTTTTTTCATTTCCGGGTCAAAAAATAATTCTACAAAATTTATATCATTTAAATATTTTTCGACCACTGGTTTGTAAAAAGCGAATCTACCTTTGCGATTAATTCCGATTGTTTTAGATGTCGCACCCTTTTTGGGTTTTTCTTTTTGAAATTTTATAAAAGCCAATAAAATCCCCCCTCTCTATGTTTTGTTTTTATTCGACAATTGTTGCTAATATTCCTGCCCAAAATAAAAATTTAACAGAAAAACAAGAAACCGCATTAAAACGATATTAACTGTTATCTTCAGAAAAATAGAGGAAATTGCCTAAATTAACCGGTTTATAAAGGTAATTATATTTTGAAATTAGCCGAATTAGAACAAAAAATTAGGGATAATCGTTGGTTGGGGAAATTGCTTTATGCTGTAAAAATAATAAATATTGAAACCTTTCACCTGGATTTAAATATATTGACAATGGTTTCTTTTTAAAACTTAAGGAATTGCATAATTCAAGATTTAAGCTTTGGCTCACAATATATTGATAGATACATCCGGGCTAGTCATTATCTTGTGGCCAAAGGGTTTATTAAGGTAATTGTGGAATTCCCTCAAATTAATAATGCAGGAATTTGGAGACTTTATTTAGAATTAATTTTTTGATACTGTTAAACAGGATAAGCTTGATTCCAGAACCCTTAATAAAAAAGCTAACTGCCAATATTCAACAGCTAGCTTTGATCTTTGGGAAGCATGATTATTAAAGCAATAAAGGGGTTCCCAAGAAGTACGGCAAGTTTAAGTTTGGGGGAAATAATGAGTTATCAATATCTTATTTTTGATTTGGACAATACTTTATATCCTAGGGAATCAGGATTGCTGAACCAGGTTGACAGGCGAATCGATCAGTTTATTGGTCTAAAGTTGAAGATTCCTACCATAAAAATACCGCAGTTGCGCCGCGAATACTGGAAGCGGTACGGTACCACTTTGGGAGGTATGGTAGCTTGTCATCGAATTGATCCCGACGAATATATCAACTATACCTATAATGTGAAAATAACTGAATTTTTAAAGCCGGACCCTTTATTGGCTAAGATTTTGGCTGGTTTAAATATGAAAAAAGTCGTTTTTAGCAATAGTCCTTTGAATTATGTCGAGGATGTATTGAAAGTGTTGCAAATCCGGGACTTTTTTGTAAAAATTTACGATATTCGGTTTTGCGACTATCTTGGTAAACCAAACCTTTCAAGTTATTTTAAAGTTTTAGCCGATTTGAAGGTCGAAGGGAAGGAATGTCTATTCATCGACGACACCCCGGCAAATGTAGTGGGGGGAGAAGCTGCCGGTATAGGCTCGGTTTTATTGGGAAATAACAGCGTGGAGGGTGTGAAGTGGAGAATCTCCGATTTAATGGAACTTCCAGAGCTAATTATGAAAATCGAAGGGCAACTTACCGCTTAGAGTTTTTTGAGTCGCTTGACCAAACTTCCAAATTGACGTTTATTACCTTCGGCTAAAGAACGGTCAATTAGTTTCAAAACTTCGGCCCTTTCACGTTCCCGTTTAAAGCTGGCAAACCAAAGCGATAATTCGAAATCAATCAATAAAGAGTCGGTTTGATTCTGATTTTGAACATGGTTTTCTTCGATGACACTCAAATAAGCTTCACAAGATGAACGTTCAGGGAAATACAAGGTTAAAAAGATGGGGGCTTCTTTTTCCGAATAGAGGTGCTCCAAGATAGTTTGAAGGTCGGTGTAGTTTAGGTCGTTAGTTTTATAAAGCAGCGGGGGCATACCGGTCCCCTCCGTGGAAATTACGATTAACGGCCGTAAATAAGAACCGTTCATGACTAATTTTAATCTGGATAGAAATTCCTCAGTTTGGATTAACTCTTGTAAAATATTTACCGGATATTCATTTACGAACCGATAATTATCAATAAACCAATAGATAAAGTTCTTTTTAGCCCAAATACTTATTGTTTTCTTGGTCATGGCTGTTTACCCCATCTTTATATCTGTTATATCAATTTGAACTTCCTGTTATAAAACGAGTAGGACGACTACTTAGAAAATGCTATCGACCATTGTAACCACGATGTGATTACAACTACTTGTCGATCCACGTCAACTTATTTTCATAATTTTGCTTGGGTCAACAGGGGGTTGACGCGGACGACTATCTACTATTAATATTCGGAATAAAATAAATCAAAACTGAGAGACAATTATTTACAAAACGCTCTATACTCGACTTTGATAAGAACATGATGCCAAAAAATGATTTTTCGTTGAAATTATCATATTTTATTGTACTGGATTTCCCACCAGCTTTGTTAAGTAATCTGATGGATCGATCATTAAAAACCGAACTTTGCTGTTCTTACCCAATACTTCAGCCGCACGCTTGTTTTTCAGGAGATTATTATGAGGCGAGTTAATTAAGACCC
>JBLNDC010000449.1:0-8779 GCA_050261255.1 Bacteroidota bacterium | reverse complement strand
ACGGTTGAAGAAGTAGCGGCAGGAAAAGTAAAAACTCCTTAAACAAGGAGTTTTTATTTTAACCTTTTTGAATTAATCATAGTTAAAAGGAAATATTATAACTAAAATGAACGAAGGATCTATTTATCCCGACCGAAGGGCTGCAGGTAAACTATTAGCGGACCAATTAGTTTCATGGGTAGGCAGTAAACCTATTATCTTAAGTTTACCAAGAGGTGGCGCAATAATCGGGGCGGAAGTGGCAAAAGCTTTATCTGCAGAACATGATCTGGTTATCTGCAGGAAAATCGGGGCTCCTTATAATGCGGAAGTGGCGATCGGAGCCCTGACTCAAGATGGTCAATTGCTAAAAGATGATGCCATTATTGACGTCTTGGCAGTCACTAAAGGGTACCTTGAATCCCAAATTAGACTGGAGCTAAAAGAAATTGAAAGGCAATTGAGTGAGTTTAGAGGTGAGAAAGTATTCCCGGACCTTCGCAATAAAACCGTAGTTTTAGTTGATGATGGATTAGCTACCGGTTTTACCATGGAGGCGGCGGTGGAGTTTATCCGGAGATTAGGGCCGTCACGGATTATAGTTGGGGTCCCGGTAGGCGCAGCTGAGGCCATTGCGAAGTTAAAACCGAAAGTAGATCAAGTTGTATGTCCGTTAATACCGAAAAAATTTTGGGCGGTTGGGCAGTTTTACCAAAACTTTCATCAAGTAAGTGATGATGAAGTTCGAAAATTATTTAAAGGTTGAGGGGAGATAATGCAAAGAGTTGTTGCTTTAGAAGACGGGGTCCAAAATTTAAAACCCCATTTGGAAGAAGAAGGATATCAAGTTATTGATCTGGATCAAAATACAAAATCCGCAGACGCTTATATAATCAGCGGAATGGATGAAAATTTGACCGGAGATATGACTCGAATCGGCGAAGGTTTTGTAATCAACGCTCGAGGTAGACAGCCCGAAGAGATCCTGTATGACCTGGAGAAACATTTTAACCTTCAACAATGAATTAAGGGCGTTTCTGAACAACTGAAATGAAACCTATTTTACTCTCTCCGAACCGGCGAGAGTAAATTTGTGTTTGGCTGCTACTTCGAAAACGCTTTTATAGATATTGCTTTGATATCTATCTACCCTTCCCCTTTAAGGGAATTCGCTTGATTTTGGGATCAATTATGAGGTTTATTTTCTTAACGCTTAACCCAAAGGCATGAAAGTTAAATTGTTCCACGTAAGGGGTAGGGTCGCTTTCTAGACATCCCTGTCTACCGTGACTTCGTCCCTTCCTGGGACCCAGGTCGGGTTTAGACCCCCATTTTCATCTTTTCGCTTGCCCCCGTTAGCCGGGGTGGGCGACTACTTAGAAAGTAGTTCAACATTAGGTAAAAGAAACATGAGTATGTGAGTAGGACTCATTGCCCATTTTCATCCTTTCAGGCACGGGGCAGGCACTACTTAAAACAACTTACCGAAATTAACGACTTCACTCCTTTAAGCATAGAGAAATCAACTTCCGTTTGAATCAAAGATCAAAATTGGATCGACCATGGTAATATTGAAACTTTTAGGCTTTGAGGAGGAAAGAGACTGAACGTTCCGGTTCACACCAAATATTTTCAACCATGATCGGACAGGAAGCTTGATTAGGTTCTTGATTAGTTTTAATGATGGCTACCACTGGTGTTTGAGAACAGTTATCAAATGATGTAGTGATCGGGTTAAAAATAGGTTGGGTAATGACCGTATTAATGGCAATCAATAGTTGATCGCGAATTTTATGGTAAAATTTGGTTACCCTTCGGATATAATTAATTGTTTCTTTGATTCTAGGGACTCTTCCTAACCTTGCTACTCGCGTTGGACCTGCATTATACGCTGCTAAAATTAACTCATAATTTTTAAATTGTTGATTGAGATCTTTTAAGTAACGAGTGCCGGCATAGATATTTTGCCGAATGTCAAAAGGGTTGGAGATTTTCATGATCTGAGATACGCAATCGGTAATCTGCATCAAACCACGGGCTTCACATGGAGAAACAGCTTTGGGACGGAATGAAGATTCGGCAGCGATAATACTGGCGATTAATAAAGGATCAAAATCGTTTTTTCGCGATTCAGTAATGATCGACCCAATAATCATTTCTTTTTCATCAGTATTTAATTTAGGATTGAAACGAATGATCATTTGGTCTAGCAAATCCCTTTGAATAGTTTCGGGGCTATAAAAAGCTACCGAACTAGGGTATATCGGAGTAGCAACCGCTTGAGAAGCTATAGTTGAAGAGAACCCAAATAAAATTATAATTACGATGAAAGAAGTTATTAATAGTTGTTTGGTAGAAGTAAACATAGTAACCCTCCTATGTAGAAAGCGTTTACTTTCAAAAGTATTGGTTAAAATGGCAATTATTATACATGTTGTGATCGGAATATTAACTAGTAATATTAACTAATCCAGGCAGATACCCATCGTTTCGTCTAATCAGAGCATCTCAAAATGGAAAAAACCGGGTTGTAAAAGACCCGGTTTCAGGTTTGAATAAGAGGTTTGATTTATAGGAACTAGCTTTTTGAGGATTGAGGAGACCAGACTAAACGAGGCATCCGGGCGGCCGAAGCTTCATCGACTCTTGATACCGGTGTAAGATGCGGGGCTGAAGTTAATTGTTCCGGAGAGTTTTTAGCCTCGTCTACAATTTGAAGCAGTGATTCCAAAAAATCATTGAGAGTCGCTTGGCTTTCAGTTTCGGTAGGCTCGATCATCAACGCCTCATCCACTATTAAAGGAAAATAAATCGTGGGAGGATGGTAACCGAAATCAATTAAGCGTTTAGCGATATCCAAGGCCTTGATACCGTATTCTTTAAGATTGACTGCTGAGGCTACAAACTCATGCATACAGGGACGGTTGTACGGTATCTGAAGAGAACCGTCTAATCCAACCCGAAGATAATTTGCATTTAAAATTGCATCCTGGCTTACTTGGGCCAATCCCTCTCCACCGAGGGCTTTGATATATGCCAACGCTTTAAAGAGCACTGAAAAATTGCCATAAAACCCAAGCACCTTACCGATGCTTAATGGGCGGTCATAGTTCCAAGCAAAAACTCCTGACTGGCATCGTAAAACTGGAGTTGGCAAATAGTCGGCCAGGAATTTTTTGACCCCAACAGGCCCGGCGCCCGGGCCACCACCGCCATGGGGGGCGGCAAAAGTTTTATGAAGATTTAAATGGACTAAATCGAAACCCATATCGCCAGGCCGAACTAGTCCCATAATCGCGTTCAAATTGGCTCCGTCATAGTATAAAAGACTGCCGTTACGGTGAACTAGATCGGCTATGGTTTTGATCTCTTTTTCAAAAAGGCCTAATGTGTTTGGGTTGGTGAGCATTAAAGCGGCAACATCGGGTCCAATTAGGGATTGTAAATGTTCCAGATCGACTAAACCTTGGGAATCGCATTTAACAGTAAGGATATCGAATCCGGCCATGGCGGCGCTGGCAGGGTTGGTACCGTGGGCCGAGGCGGGCACTAACACTTTGGTGCGGTGGGTTTCTTCTCTGTGATGTAGATAGGCTTTGATGATTAATAAAGCGGTTAGCTCGCCGTGGGCGCCGGCTGCCGGTTGCAACGTAAAATGGTCCATACCGGTAATTTCGATTAAAGCTTGTTCTAAGTCATAAAGAAGCCTTAACGCACCTTGAGATAGGTTTTCCGGCCAGAGGGGATGATGGTTTTTAACTCCGGAAAGGACGGTAAGGTCTTCATTAATTTTAGGGTTGTATTTCATGGTACAAGAACCTAACGGGTAAAAACCGTTGTCCACTCCGAAATTGCGGTTGGATAAGTTAGTATAGTGCCTTACGATATCAACTTCGGCCAATTCCGGTAAGCCCAAAGGAGTTTTACGAAGCAGACCCGGGTGAAGGGATGCTTCTGGATCAGTCGGCGGCACCTCGGAGTGGGGCAAAATCCAAGCGCGTTTTCCGGGTGAAGATTTTTCAAAGCTCAGTAAAGAACCTTTCATAGCAGGCACCTCATTTCACTAACAAAAGTATCTAACTCCGTTTTGGAAAAAACTTCGGTAGCGCAGATTAGTAAGGAGTCGTTTAAACGTGGTTCGATTCGGCCTAGATCAAGGCCGGGGAAAATCCCTCTATCGATAAGCTTTGATTGATAAAAAGAAGCCGGCTTGGGTAGTTTGAATGCGAATTCCATAAAGAAAGGCCCTTGATAAAGGGGTTTTAGGCCGAGATTTGCCAGTTGGGTGAATAGATAATGGGCATTATGATAAGCCCTTAAAGCAGTCTCCTTAAACCCTGCCGGGCCGAGCACAGTAAGATATATACTGGCGCGCAAAGCGCAAAGGGCTTGATTGGAGCAGATGTTGGAAGTGGCTTTTTCACGTCGGATATGTTGTTCTCTGGTTTGAAGGGTCAAGACATAAGAGCGTTTTCCAGCGTGATCCTTTGTTTCTCCGACTATTCTACCCGGTATCTTCCGTAAAAAACGTTCTGAAACGGCCATCATTCCTAAATAAGGTCCGCCGTAAGACAAGGGGATTCCCAATGGTTGGCCTTCGGCAACCACTATATCGGCGCCTAAAGAACCGGGACTTTCCAGGATCCCCAGCAAAAGAGGATGGACATAACAGATTACTATGAGGTTATGGCCTTTGGCGGCTGTAATCAGCTCTGGAAAATTCTCGATTAGTCCAAAAAAGTTCGGATTCTGGATGATTAGGGCGGCGGTCTGATTTTCACATGCTTCTTCTAAGTCCGGTAAGGCGATTAAACCGCGTGATATGGGGAGGGAAATCAACTCAATACCCAGATGTTTGGTATAAGTGGTCAAAACTTGCTTCAAGTGAGGACTGAGAGTCCCGGGGATCAAGAAACGGGACTTCTTTGTTTCTTTGGCGACCATTAGGACCGCTTCCGCTAAAGCAGTTGGGCCGTCGTATAAGGAAGCGTTGGCTACAGGCAGGCCGAAGAGTCCGGCAGTCAGAGTTTGATATTCAAAGATAGCTTGTAAAACACCTTGTGAAATCTCGGGCTGATAGGGGGTATAGGCGGTGTAGAATTCGGAGCGGCCGGCTAAATGGTCAACTAAGGCCGGAATATGATGTTGATAAGCACCTGCTCCAAGAAAAGACATAGATATTCGGTGTTCTTGATTGAAAGTTTTTTCAAATTCCTCCCGCAATTCAATCTCGCTCAAGGAGGGCGGCAAATTTAGGGGACGGTTCAAGCGAAGTTCTTGCGGGATGTCACCCAAAAGATCGTTAACCGATTTAACGCCGATCTTTTCCAACATTGATTGCCGTTCCGGTTCGGTCAAGGGAAGGTAAGGATGGTTCATGGTTTTTCATCTCCTTTAGGGCGAGTATAAAAAGGCAGTTTTACCGTTTGCGCAAGCAGTTTTTTGCCCCTGATATCGATGGCAACGGCGATATTTGGCTGGGTAAAAGGGGTTTCGATCAAAGCCATGGCCAAATTCTCTCCCAGGGTAGGGCAGTATGTGCCTGAAGTTACAAAACCAATGCATTGATCCTCTTTAAATACTTGATAACCCGAGCGCGGAACACCGCGATCAATCATTTTGATTCCGATTAAACGGCGTTGAGCCCCTTCCGTAATTTCTTTTTGAAGTTGAGCTTTTCCGATAAAATTAGGCTTTTCCAGTTTAATAAAGCGTTTTAAACCGGCTTCTACCGGAGAAATGGTCTCTGACAGTTCATTACCGTAAAGGGGAAGGCCGGCCTCAAAACGTAAAGTATCCCTTGCTCCAAGGCCGGCGGGGGTTATTCCATAAGCAGCTCCGGTTTCCATCAAGATCTCCCAGAGTTGGACCGCTCGATCGGGATGAAGATAAATTTCAAAGCCGTCTTCCCCGGTATAGCCGGTCCTGGAGAGTAAGACCGTTAAGCCGGCTAAAGTCAAATGCTCTTTAAATTGATAATAACCCATCTCGGCGAATGAAGTTAGGGTCAACTCCTTTAAAACAGCCGCCGCATATGGGCCCTGGATGGCTAGTTGGGCCGTTTCCGGAGATAAATCAATAATGGTAACTTTATAGCCTGATGAAGCTTGATGTAAATAATTGAGATCTTTATTTATATTAGAAGCGTTTACTACTAATAGAAACTTGTCTGGTTGGAGGCAGTAAACCAGAAGGTCGTCGACAGTGCCGCCGGACTCTAAGCAAAGGGGGGAGTAACGAATAGCTCCCGGTTGTAACCCGGAAATTTGATTGGTAAGGGCATAATCAAGAAAAGAAACTGCATCCGGCCCTTGAATTAGGATTTCACCCATGTGGGATACATCAAACAAACCGACTTGATTTCTGACAGCTAGATGCTCCTGAATGATACTGGAGAATTGAACCGGTAAAGCCCAATCATGAAAATCAACAATTTTAGCGTTATATTTTTGGTAAATTGGGTAAAGCGGCGTCGAGTTCATTTTAGTCTCCTTTCTACTAGAAAATTCTTTAAGACATAGGCATGAGGCGCGAGGCTTGAGTCTGGAAGCAGCGCTTTGTCACCTATTTTTTATCCTCAATGCGGACGACTATAAAAAAAGACAGGGAAAAGGATTGCCCTTTCACCCTGTCTGGTTACCGGAGAGAATCCCTACCAAAAACTTGAGATTGGCTGTTTTTAAACCAATATGATAGTAGGTTACCCCGTAGGTGTCCATAGCGGACTTTCCAGAGTTTGTCAAGTTACGGTCATTGGACCTGAGAGGTTCACTCTTTTCCGGCAAGAAAACAGCTTGCTCCTTCGGTGGCTAACTAAAAGCTCTCTTCCGTAACTTTCATCCAAGAGAATATCGTTGTTTTTGGATTAATTCGGTAAGGATGAAAGAAATCCTCTTTTGTTATGTTTTAAAAAACATGAACCCCCAAAAGCCATTAAACCGATTATGATGGGAAAAGAAAGTACTAAAGAATAGTCCAGGATGCTATTGAGCGAAGCGATCAGAAAGTAAAAAACGATCAGAGGAGAATAGCCAATTAAGGAAATAGCGACGGGGAAAATCCAGGCAAACCATTGACTATTTGCTGGGGTTGCCCGTAACGCTAATAAAAAGGTGAGAATCGGACTAAGAATCAAGAATGGAGAGAATAACCAGGGAAAGACTTGAATTATCAATGGTATCTTTAAGCTAAGTAAAAAGAAATTTATGGGTAAAACCAAAAGCAATAAATGATAAACGAAGATCAAGCACGGATAGAAAATTATTTTATTAATCAAAGCGCTATTCCTCCTGTTTTATCCAACTGAATCTTACTATAGTTTATATTAGAAAATTTATAGGTATTCTTTGTTTAGGATAAAACCAAAACTAATTGGTAATTTCTTTATTTTAAAAAAATGGATATTTATGAAAAAACAATTCATACTATGGGTGACAACCTCTTGATAAGGATGTGGATGGATGAAAGTCACCAAAATTACGCTTGGATTATTAATTGCTCTTTGGGGAATAATGTCCTTTTCCAAAATCACGATGGCCGACTGGACGTATACAGTACGCCGGGGGGACTCCTTATATAAAATCGCCCGTCGTACCGGTGTTTCAGTAGGCTCGCTTCGGGCTCGCAACGGAATATGGGGTAATCTAATTCGAATCAGACAAAGAATAATTATACCCACAGGAAGAAGGGCAGCCAGGAGGAGACCAACCCGGATTTCGGGAGATATCGCTTTACTAGCCAGAATAATTCATGCCGAAGCAGGAGCCGAGCCTTATGTCGGTAAAGTCGCTGTTGGCAGCGTGGTGCTGAATCGGGTTCAAAGTTCTAAGTTTCCCCAGACAATTGCGGGAGTAGTATATCAACCTCATGCTTTTGAGTCGGTTAGCAATGGGATCATTAACCGTCCGGCGAGTAAAGAGTCGATGAAGGCGGCTCGCGACGCTCTCAGCGGGTGGGACCCATCCGGAGGCGCGCTTTACTTCTTTAATCCTGCTAAAACAAGAAGCCGTTGGATTTGGGCGCGGCGAATCATTAACCGGCTCGGTAAACATGTTTTCGCCATTTAACGAGGCGTAGGCATAAGGCGCGAATAACAAAACAACACTTTGAAAGGATAATCATTATTTTATGGTTTTAGGTCGTAAGTAATCTTTATTAACTCTTTATTTGGATAAACGCGAAACGATTGATTTTAGGAAAACCATTAACTGAGGAAATATACTGATAACTAATAGCTGTTAACTGTTAACAGATAGTGGGGGGTTTTTGATGAATATAGTTTTCTGGGGTCTGCGATTTTTAATTCCTTTTGTGGTCCTATTTACACTTGGGTATTATGTGCCGGGGTTTAGCGCCTTAACTATCTCATGGTTGATTGTTCTCTCCGCTTTAACAGTACTAGGAGATTGGTTAGTGAATTCAATGATTGGGGGGGACATTAGCCGTTGGGGTAGGGGGGTAATAACATTTCTAATAAATGCGGTGGTTGTTTTCTTTACGACTTATGCCATTGATGGCGGGCATGTTCCATTGGGAGCTTCGGTCTTGGCAGCCTTAATCATCGCAGCCATCAGCAATCTAGTTAATTTTAGACAATTGTCGAAAGGCGTATTTCAGGAGAGATAATGATGAAAAATTTGACAAATTTGATTATCAAAGCGGCTATGGTTGGAATACTATTGGCGTTGTTGATTCCGGTTTTCGGAAGAAGCACTTGGAGCCAGACCTTGATTACCGGATTAGTACTAGTAGTTGTAAGCTATGTGCTGGGCGATTTATGGATTTTACCTAAGTTCGGAAA
>JBLNDC010000448.1:0-5511 GCA_050261255.1 Bacteroidota bacterium | reverse complement strand
TTATCGTAATCTTGTTTTCAGGATTAAAACTGAAAGTAAATATATGAATGAGAGCAGCGCCATATTGACCCGAGGCGGCTCCCAACAATCCGGAGAGCGCGTAGAAAAAACTCCCCTCCGGCCGGAGCAGCATTAAAATACTTAAAAATAAATCAGCCACCATGCCGGTTACGGCAGTCTTTTTAACATTGGCCGCCTTGACCCGAAAAGAAAAAAGAAAGAGCGATAAACAGTAAGCGCTAAAGTAAATTATTTGGGCAGTTTGCGGTTGATTTGAAGTTGATAATACCAACCTTCGCCATAACTCGGCGTCGAGATAAAACCATACGACCCAGGCGCCGCCCAATATCGAAACCCATAAGCTCACTCGCTGATTGAGTGTTAAAGATTTAAGGAAGGTCACTTTATACATGCTATCCTTTCTCCGGGATAGATTTTTATTATAATCTAAATATTTACACGATAAAATTTAATTTCCTGCTATATAATTGAAGAATATGGAATTCTATTATATATCTGACACAAAACTCAAACCACCGGTGGTAAAAGCCTAATAAACTATTTGGTTGCACTATTTTCCTAAAAATGAAAAAAATATAACTATTTGTATTCTGCCTCAAAAGGACCCATTCAAATGAAATACTACTCTAACGGTATTAAAAAAACCCGCTATCATAAACATAGCAGGGTTTCCTTAATTTCAGATCGCTTCTTCCGCTTTACCGCATCATTTTTTAAATTAATTTCCCACTTCCTGGTAAAGTAATGCCGACCGCTTCACTAACCTTATTAGTTACTACGGACTGCGGCGCCAAACTCGGAGTTCAGTTTCTGGAGCAACTCGGTTTGAAGTTCGTTAACTTCTTGGTCGCTCATGGTTTTCTCCTTCGAACGGTAGGTAATGCTAAAGGCCAGGCTTCGCATTTCCGGACCAACCTGTTCTCCCTGATAGACATCAAACAGTTCAACCCGTTCCACCAGATCGCCGCCGATTTCTTTGATCCTGGCGTTGATCCGATCAGCCTCGATTTTATTTGATAAAACTAAAGCTAAATCCCTTTGGACAGCAGGGTATTTAGGTAAGGGTTCAAAAGTAACGGTGTCGTGTGTCAATTCCGCCACTAAGTTTAGGTTCAATTCCATGATAAAAACTTTTTTGGGTAAGCTGTAGCGTTCTAATACTCCGGGATGAACTTGCCCGAAATATCCGATAGTTTTACCTTCACACAACACTTCGGCGCTTTGTCCGGGGTGGAGATAAGGGCGATTGGAACGAATATATTTTGGTTCCGGCAAATTAAACCGCTCCCAAAACATTTCCAAGATTCCCTTGATGTCGTAAAAATCATATTCATCCCGGGTTTGGTTCCAGCTAACTTCATTTTTGCGCCCGGTCAGTCCAACCCCAAGGTAAAGGGGTTCATTGGGAAGGATATTCTCAGACGGTAGATAGACTCTTCCCATTTCGTAAAAAGCCAAATCGGTCTGGCGCCGGTTAGCGTTAAAGGCGATGGCTGATAAGATGCCATGAACTATACTGGTACGCATGATCGCTTGTTCTTCACTTAGCGGCATCATCAATTCAACCGTTTTTCGCAAGGGATCGTCTTGGCCGAGTCCGAGCTGTTCGGGAACGGATTTTGAATAAAAACTATAAGTCATCACTTCGGAGATACCGGCTCCTTGCAAAATTTTTCTACAATCGGACTGGAATTTTTGGAAAGGAGTCCGTTCCCCTAATTGTTTACTTTCCGGGAGCGTCACCCTAATCCGGTCATAACCATGGAGCCTGGCGACTTCTTCCGCTAGGTCGGCCATATGAGTGACATCTCTTCTAAAGGTCGGGACCTTGACTTCAATCAAGTTATCATCAGTTGACTTTACCTCAAAACAAACACGGGACAAATACCCTTTGATTTGTTCCAAGGTCAAATTCGTGCCTAGCCAGGAGTTGATCCGGTCACTAGTAGTATTGATGATGGTTGGAGGGATTTGTTTAGGATATTCGTCTCGATAACCATTGGCGACTTTTCCACAACCTAAGGCTTCGATTAATTGAGCGGCCCGATTGAGTGCCTTAATGGTGTTGTTAGGATCGATTCCCCGTTCGAACCGGAGCGATGCTTCAGTACGCATTCCCAGGGTTTTAGCTGTCTTTCGAATAGTGATCGGATCGAAATAGGCCGCTTCCAGAAGTAGATTAACAGTCTCCTCCGATACCTCGCTTGATTGGCCGCCCATAACCCCAGCGACGCATAATCCTCCACTGGGATCGGCAATCAAAAGATTATCCCGATTTAACCGGCGTTCAACATTATCCAAAGTGATTAACTTCTCTCCGTCTCCGGCTCTCCGAACAATCACCCGTCGACCGGAGATGTGATCCAAATCGAAGGCGTGCAAAGGTTGATTATATTCCAACATCACATAATTGGTAATATCGACGATGTTGTTGATCGGACGGATGCCGGCTGCTTTTAACCGGCGTTGCATCCAAGCCGGAGAAGGCCCGATTTTAAGATCGACAACAACCCGCGCGGCATAACGGGGGCATAGATCGGGATCTTCGATTTGGACCGCGATTAAATCTTGGATTGACGGTCCTTCTTCTTTTAAAGTCGGTTCCGGTGCTTTAAAAGAAATCCCTAATATCGCAGCGACCTCCCGGGCTACATTGATCATCCCCAAACAGTCGGAGCGATTGGCGGTCAATTCCAGAACCAATACATGATCATTGCTGTTTAAAGCTTCGGCAACGGAAGTCCCTGGTTGGATAGGGGCATCAAAAACCCAGATTCCGGTGGATTCTTTTTCTAAGCCAAGTTCCGCTCCGGAGCACATCATGCCTTCGGAAAGGATTCCTTTAAAATTAACATCATTGATGGCTTTTCCGTCCGGTAAAACAGCTCCTGATAGGGCTAAAGGCACTATATCGCCGACTTTCAAATTATTAGCCGCGGTAACCACTTGCTTTTTACCAAAACTACCGGTATCGAGATGGGCTACTAACAAATTATCAGCCTGAGCATGTTTTTCCAAGGACAGGACTTGAGCGACCACCATCTTCCGATAGGGAGCAGCCATATCTTCAATTTCCTCCACCGCGATCCCAGACATTGTCATCTTCTCAGCCAATTCCACGATGGATAGGTCAATTTTTAAATATTCTTGCAACCATTCATATGAAACCCGCATCTATTATCTCCTCCATCTACCTTGAAAATAAACCTTTCTCGCTGGACAATAACTTATTAAAATTGCGCCAAAAACCGCATATCATTTTCATAGAAAAGCCGAATATCATTGATGCCGTATTTTAGCATCGCTATTCTTTCGACACCCATCCCGAAGGCAAACCCGGAGACCCGTTCCGGATCATAATTGGACATCTTTAGGACCATCGGATTAACAGAACCCGAACCTAAAATCTCCAGCCAACCGCTGCCTTTACAAACCCGGCAGCCCTTTCCGGCGCAACTGCAAGAGACGTCAACTTCGGCGCTGGGTTCAGTGAACGGGAAGAAGCTAGGCCTGAATCTAACCTGACGTTCCTCACCGAAAAGCTTTTTGGCAAAAACAGTTAATACTCCTTTTAAATCGCCAAAGGTGATCCCTTCATCCACCGCCAAGCCTTCGATTTGATGGAACATCGGTGAATGACTGGCATCCAAAGCGTCCCGTCGGTATACCCTCCCCGGGGCGATGATCCGAATTGGGTTGGGATGCATTTTTTCCATGGTCCGGACTTGAACCGGAGAAGTATGGGTCCTCAATAAGATCTCCGGGGTAATATACAAAGAATCCTGCATATCCCGGGCCGGATGATCTTTGGGAAGATTTAGGGCTTCGAAATTATAATAATCGGTCTCGATCTCCGGACCTTCAGCAATACTGAAGCCCATCCCGATAAAGATATCCTCAATTTCTTCTAAAACAAGCCGTAATGGATGGATATGGCCCAGTTTAGGTTTTCTTCCTGGTAAGAGAATATCGATCTCTTCCTGGGCCAGCCTTAAATTCTGTTCTTGAAGGGCGATAATTTGGCCCCTTTTTTCCAACGCGGTTTCTATCTCCTCTCTGACTCTGTTAGCCAGCTCCCCGATTATAGGGCGTTCCTCAGGGGCCAATCCGCCCATTCCCCTAAGAATCGAAGTTAAAGTTCCTTTTTTGCCAAGAACCTTCACTCGGATTTCATTAAGCCAGTTGCTATCATTGGCGTTTTCAATGTCTTTGATAGCTTCAGCCCTTAAACTTTCCAACTCCTGCTTCATGTTTGGGAACCTCCAGTAAATAATGGTATCTAAATGGATTAAACTTAAAAAAGTATAAACCGTCTAATTATTTTACCTTTGAATAGTAAAAAAGAATCGCCGCTAAATCCGTAACCGGCTGAATCCTGAAAAAAAGAACAACCTTTCATCCATCGGGACGAAAGGTTGTTTCGTGGTACCACCCATTATCATACTCTGAAAGGTACGGGATATGTATCATCCGATACCCTCTCCCAATAACGGTGGAGATCCGTCGCGACCTACTATGGGTTCAGTCTGCTGTTCAGGAGGGAACTTCCCGCCTTCGGTCCGGAAAAGGCTTTCAATCGAGACCTTTCTCCCTGAGCCATTCCAAACGCGGTACTTTTCTCCTTCATCACTTTAAGATATTAAAATATGGCAACTAACTTAAAGTAGTTTTGAGAATTTCACGGTAAACCAAGTAGGCGCTGATCGAACCAGTACTTTCAAATACTTTCCAAAAAAATTCAGCCGATACCTTCACTTCAACATCAACCCCTATTCACTGACTGTTGTCGTGAAAAACGGTCACCGTATTACTGTTATTATTATATCAAAGCCGTTCAACTTTGGCAAGTACTGATAAATATAGGCAATGATATAATTAAGACCCGATTTGCCAAGGTTATATTGGAAAAACCCTGGTATAATGCATTTTTACTTCGCTTCCCGTCCAAATCGGATGCTGACATTCAAAAAAAATTTTTAAATCAAACGCTGGCGTAGTGCCTCGTAAAGTAAAATCCCTGCCGAAATCGAAGCATTTAACGATTCCGCTCCACCCGGTTGCGGGATCAGCACTTTGGCGATGGGATATTTAGCCCATTCCGGACTGAGGCCTCTACCTTCGTTGCCTATGAGAATTAAGGATGCGCCGGCAAGATTGGTTTGAAAACTAAACTCAGTGGCTTTGAGATCTCCGGCAATTATTTGAATCCCCATCCGGTTCGACAATTCGAAAATAGCTTCCGGTTCAAGGTTGAGACAAATCCGTTGATAAAAAATACCTCCCATGCTTGCCCGGACCACTTTACCTTGATAAGGATCGGCGGCGCCGGGAGTAAAGAATATGCCGTTACAGCCGAACGCCCATGCGGTTCTGATAATAGCGCCTACATTACCGGGATCTTGCAGTCCATCAATGATTAATCCCAACTTGAAGTCCGTAAAATCAATGAGATTCGTTTGTTGAGGCAAAGCAATAGTCGCAATAATCCCT
>JBLNDC010000447.1:0-12575 GCA_050261255.1 Bacteroidota bacterium | reverse complement strand
AACAACATAAGCACCCTATCTGGGGTAAAAATGATATGATTTATTTTTCCGGGAATATCGTTTATTCATCCCGGAGTGATATTTATGCTGTTAAGTTTTTTGACAACACGACATTGGAAAGCAACCCGTGGATAATGGTAAGCAAGGGATCAGGAAGTAAGTTGTATCCATGTTGGGCTGGGGGAATGGATTAAAATCTATATATTCAAATTGACTATAAACTTACCTTGCTAATATAATTATAGCAATGAGGTCAAGTAGTTAAAGAAGATAATTATAGTTTCTCTTTGATTCCTGCTCTTGATTGGAAAGGAAAAAATGAAGAAAGAAGCTTTTATGGATAGATGAAAGAAACGATAACCAATAATCCTAGTAGAATAGAATCTGGTTTCCTTTCCGACGAAACGGTTCGTGAATATGGCCCATTAGTCACTTCGATTTGCCGTAGGTTGATTCAAGATCCCGAGATTGCCAAGGATGCGGCCCAGGAAGTATGGATCCAAATCATAAAAAGCAGGCCTGCCTTTAAAGGCGAATCCAAGTTGTCGACCTGGATTTACACAATTGCTTACCGGGTGGCCAAAGATTATTCAATTCGGGAAAGGACTTACTCGATCCGTTTTTTACGGGAATATTTTCACCGGGATGGGGAACCTAACTATCCGGGTCAGAGTCAAGATCCTGAAAAGGCATATTGGGTTAAGGAAATGTGCGATCGGTGCTTGACCGGCATACTTCATTGCTTGGAACCGGAGGCCCGGGTTATTCATGTATTCAAGGAGATAGCAGGGTTAACATATCAGGAGATTGCCGAAGTGATTGGAAAGGATGAAGCTACGGTACGGCAGATAGTATCTAGAGCCAAGCGGAAATTGGCAAATTTCATGAACGACGAATGTATGCTGTATAATCCGAATGGAAAGTGCCGCTGCCGGATGAAAGGCCATATTACGGAATCCGGTTTAGCGGATGAATATCGAAAAATAAAAGACGTTGTTAATCGGGTCAGCCTTTTTCAGAGGTTTGAAAAGACGCTTCCCAAGAAGGATTATTGGGAAAGTATAATTTAAAGTTGTCACAAAAAATAACTACTCTCCACTAATTAAATAGTTAGTAAATTTATCAAAGGGAGAGTTGTTAAATGGGAGAAAAACGTAATTTAATAGCGCCTTGCGGTATCGATTGCTTCAATTGTGAGATTTATCAGGAGAACATCACTGATCAACTGCAACAAATTTTAGCTGCCAAGTTAAAGATTGAACCGGCTCAAGTGGGGTGCAAGGGGTGCCGGGAACAACCCGGATGTTTAGTGCATAATGGATGTAAAACATGGGAGTGTGTTTCGGCGAAAGGGTTTGAGTTTTGTTTCGAATGCCCGGAGTTCCCTTGTCCGAAGTATCAACCGGCGGCTGACGGCGCAGCGAAGTTTCCCCACAACTTGAAGGTTTATAATCTATGCCGGATGAAAATGCTTGGGGTGGAAGAGTGGGTTGAGAAAGAAGCGTTCGAGGCTAGGAGAAGGTATTATCAAGGCAAATTTGTGATTGGGTCGGGACCGCAGTGTGAGTGAGTTATTAATTAAATATAATCTTGATATGAGAGAGGCCGTAAGAGCCTCTTTCTTTTCTTTCTAAGGTCTCTTGACAAATTTCCCCTTATGATTTATAGTAGTTCTAAATAGAACCACTATAAAAGAGTGAGGCGTTCCCATGGACCTACTCGAAGCTCTAAGCAAGATCGGTTTTACCCGCCACGAATCAGTTCTTTACGTTACTCTTTGTCAAGAAGGGGAGTTGACCGGCTACGAAGCGGCCAAGATCTCCGGTTTGCCCCGTTCCAATGTTTACTTGGCCTTGGCCGGGCTGGTCGAGAAGGGCGGGGCTTATATCAGTGAAGGAGAGGTAACCCGATATACCCCTATTCCCGCGTCTGAGTTAGTCGCCAATACCCGTAGGCAAATGGGCGAGATTTTGGATTATCTCGAAAAACATATCCCCGAACGAAAGACAAGCTCCGAGCCATATATTACAATTACCGGAAAAACGCAGATCGTTAATAAAATGAAAAACATCATCAGTCAAGCCCGGGAAAGGATTTACCTTTCCGTTGCTCCCCGGGAGTTGGAATTGATCATTGACGAACTGACTGAGGCTATCGGTAAAGGGTTGAAAGTGGTAATCATTACTACACCCCCTTTTAAGCTTGATGGGGCGGTAGTACACTACACCGAGAAACAACCCGGTCAGATCCGGTTAATCTCCGACAGCACCAATGTATTGACCGGGGAAATCAGTGATGAGGCCGGACCATCTTGTCTATATTCCCGGAATAAAAATTTGATTGACTTGATTAAAAATTCCTTGACTAACGAAATAAAATTAATCGAACTTCAATCGGAAAAAAATTCGAGGTGAGCCATGAATAATTATTTTACGACACAGACGAACTTTTACGGAAACACTACTCCCGATGAGCTTATCGCCGCTTTTGGCAGCCCGCTATATGTTTATAATGAAGTCATCCTTAGAGAGCGCTGCCGGGAGATGAGACGGCTAACCGATTATCCCCGCTTCAAAGTGAACTACTCAGTAAAAGCCAACTCCAATCTGGAACTATTAAAGATCATCCGGGAAGAAGGCATTGATGCCGACGCTATGTCACCGGGCGAGATCCACGTTTCCCTCGCCGCCGGTTTTAAACCCGATCGGATATTTTATGTCGGTAACAACGTCTCTGCCGAGGAGATGCAATTCGCTATCGAACGTGATATTTTAGTTAGCGCGGATTCAATCTCTCAATTGGAACAGTTCGGCCGGATCAATCCCGGCGGTAAGGTGGCAGTCCGTTTCAACCCGGGAGTAGGCGCGGGGCACCATGAAAAAGTAGTTACCGGCGGAGCAAAGACCAAGTTCGGGATCACCCCCGACTTAATCGATGCCGTGAAGGCCGTCATCAGAAAATATAACTTAAATCTCTGCGGGATTAACCAGCATATCGGTTCTTTGCTTATGGACTCCGAACCATATTTGGACGGAGTAGAGCGGTTATTGGAGATAGCCAAGGAATTTGACGGACTTGAATTCATCGACCTGGGAGGGGGATTCGGGATTCCCTACCGGAAACAGGCGGGTGAAAAACGCTTGGATATTAAAGTATTAGGGGATAGGCTTGGGGAAAGATTAGCCGCTTGGGCTGAAATTTACGGAGGAAGGCTAACGTTTAAAGTGGAACCAGGCCGCTATTTGGTGGCTGAATGCGGCGTTTTATTAGGAACGGTCCATGCTGTTAAAGTGAATTACGGGACCAAATATATCGGAACCGACTTGGGTTTTAACGTCCTGACTCGGCCGGTGTTATATGATTCCCATCATGATCTCGAGATTTACTCGAAAAATTCGGCAAAGCAATTTGAAACGGAAAAGGTAACTGTAGTCGGAAATATCTGCGAAACCGGCGATATCATCGCCAAGGAACGGGAGTTGCCCGTGGTTGAGGAAGGCGATCTCATCGGGGTAATGGATGCCGGAGCTTATGGTTACTGTATGAGCTCCAATTATAATAATCGGTTGCGCCCGGCGGAAGTTTTGATTAAAGTTAATGGGGAACCGGTGCTGATTCGGCGTCGGGAGACGCTGGAAGACTTAATGCGGACTTTTTGGGTTTAGAAAGTAGTCACCCACATCGGCCCGCCAGGGCACATGAAAGGTGAAAATATGTAATTCACCGGAACCGCTAATGAACACTAATAAACGCGGATAAAACCTTAAGGTATAGAGATTTATTAGCGTTAATTCGCGTGTATTAGCGGTTAAATACATTAAGCGGTGTAGTATTTTCTTAGGAGGTAAGCTTTGGGGATCGATTTTTATAAGTATCACGCTTTAGGCAACGACTATGTTGTACTGGACCCCAATAGAACTAAATTTAAACTGACCCCGGATACAATCAAACTGATCTGCCATCGCAATTTCGGTATTGGTTCCGACGGTATTTTGTACGGTCCAATAATAACCAACGGCAAAGTAGGATTGAAAATTTTTAATCCTGATGGTGGCGAGGCTGAAAAAAGCGGCAATGGGATTAGGATCTTTGCGAGATACCTTTTTGACGCCGGGTATCAAAAAGATAAGAGTTTTCAATTGCAAACTAAAGGTGGCCTTGTATCGGTTGAAATCTTGGGTGATCTGGGTGAAATGATCAAAGTAGATATGGGAACGGTCACTTTTGAGAGCCGGTTAATCCCGGTGAATGGTCCGCCGCGTCAGATGGTAAACGAGGTGATAAACGTTAACGGCGAGGAATACCAAGTGACTTGTTTATCCATCGGCAACCCTCATTGTGTAATACCAATGCCGGAGTTATCTAAAGATTTGGCTTTGAGCCTAGGTCCGGCTATTGAAAACCATCAACTATTTCCCAATCGAATTAATATGCAATTATTAAAGGTAATTGACAGAAATAACATTCAGGTTGAAATCTGGGAAAGAGGCGCGGGGTATACTTTGGCGTCAGGGAGCAGTAGTTGTGCCGCGGCAAGCGCCGCATTCAAATTGGGGCTGGTTGATAACCGGATTAAGGTTCTGATGCCGGGTGGGGTGATTGAGATCGAAATAAAAGAAGACGGTCATGTACTTATGACCGGACCGGTAATTAGTGTCGCAAGTGGAAAGTTTTCCGAAGAATTTCGGAAGCGAATGGAGTGAATATAATGATTTTTGCCGATCGGATCGGGGGACGGAATTTCGGTAGAGAAACGAAGCTTTACAAGTTTGCCGTTATTAAACAGGCTAAGGCGGAGGCCCGGGCTTTACACCCGGATCTTCCTTTAATTGATTTGGGAGTCGGAGAACCGGACCGGCCTGCCGATGCGGCTATCGTTGAAATTTTGGCCCGGGAGGCGGGAAAACAGGAAAACCGGTTATACGCTGATAACGGAATTCCCGAATTTCAAGAAGCGGCGGCCCGGTATTTAGAGCGGGTATATGGAGTCGTTGGGATTGACCCTTACCGCCAGATCTTGCATGGAATAGGCTCCAAACCGATCCTGGCGCTGCTTCCCCTTTGTTTAATCAATCCGGGGGATATAACTCTGACAACCATACCCGGTTATCCGGTGATTGCAACATATACCGAATATGCAGGAGGAGAGGTTTATCCGCTTCCCTTAAAACGCGAGAATAATTTCTTCCCCGAATTATCTAAAGTGCCGCCGGAAATATTGAAACGTGCCAAGTTGCTCTATATTAACTATCCTAACAATCCTACCGGACAAACGGCTACGGAGGGTTTTTACGAAGAGGTTGTCGAATTTGCAAGAAAAAATAGGATAATTGTGGTAGTTGATGCAGCTTATGCCGCTCTGACATATGATGGGTATAAGCCCTTAAGTTTTTTAAAGGTCCCGGGCGCGGTAGAGGTTGGGGTAGAGATTCATTCCTTGTCAAAAGCATTCAATATGACCGGCTGGCGGCTGGCTTTTCTGGCAGGTAATCCGGAACTTATCAAGGCATATGGAACTATTAAGGACAATACCGATTCCGGGCAGTTTCGGGCAATCCAAAAAGCTGGTATCTACGCCTTAGACCATCCGGAGCTAACTCAAGTAAACTGTGAAAGATATTCCCGCCGGTTTGAGATGTTGATTCCGGTATTGCAAGAAGTCGGATTTGACGCTGCCAAACCTAAGGCCTCTTTTTATTGTTATGTTCGGGCCCCAAAAGGCTCAAGCAGGGTTCTTTCATTTAAAAATGCCGAGGAAGCCGCTTCATTTCTAGTTAAAGAAGCGCTTATTTCAACCGTGCCATGGGATGACGCCGGTCCATATCTGAGGCTGGCGGTAACTTTTGAAGCGCAAAGCGTCAGCGAAGAAGAAAAGATAATCATGGAAATTAAACAAAGACTGCTTGAGTTGGGTTTATACTTTGAGTGAGCGGATTACCAATTAAATCATCTTAAGTAGTCATTATTTTTAAACGATATTTTTTATACAACCTTTGTAAGAGGCGAGAAATACATCCGATAGGGATAGTTTATAAAAGGAGACGATGAAAATGGCTGTTAAGGTATTAAAACATAGATGTCCCCAAAACCATCCTTGTCCTTCCCTTAAAGTCTGCCGTGCCGGAGCGTTAAGTCAGGAGGGTTTTGCCGCGCCGGTGGTGGATGAGGCTAAATGCGTCGATTGCAACCAATGTATAAACTTCTGTCCGATGGGAGCTTTTATAAAGGACAATTAGTATGCAAACCCTTAACCAGGGTAGGCCTATAGGGAACTTGAAAGGAAGTTAGTTATTTGTTTTTTGAACCGCTAATGAACGCGAATACAATCCGGGGCTGTCCCGGAATAATAACTAAAACATGGTAAATGTTTAGTTACCAATCTTCATAATCACTTGACGCTTTTTAAAAAATTGGGTATGATTTCTTCGAAAGTAAAGTGATTAACAAACCTTCGTACGACTGGCGGATAGTGGTTAAACCACAGGGGAGTATTGAAGGTAATATTGCCGGCCGCCTGGGCAGACTAATGCTCAGGTGGTCTTTTTTTCAGTTATCAGTGATCAGTAAACAGCGCTACCTAGAAAATGTTTATTACCGTGCTCGTGCTCGTAATCGTAATCGGAAAACGATTGAGTAAAGGTTGTGGCAACAGAAGGATTCCGATTACGAACACCGCTTCGCTGAGCACGAGCACGATTTAAAATACTATTTTCATCCTTTCGTTTGCCCCGGCACGTTGGGGTAGGCGACTATCTAATTGATCACTGATTACTGATAACTGTTCACTGTAAAGGGGGAATTATAATGGATCCATGGCGCGGTTTTAAAGGGGTAGTATGGCGCGACCAGATTGACGTCACTGATTTTGTGAGGGCAAATTATCAACCGTTTGAGGGTACGGCGGACTTTTTGTCCGGGGCTACGGAACGGACCCGGAAATTATGGGACGAGTGTTTAGATTTGCTAAAAAAGGAACGGGAGGCCGGAGGGGTCCTGGAGATTGATACCAAAAGAGTTGCCGGGATTACCGCCTGGCAACCGGGGTATATCGACCGGGAAAACGAGGTAATAGTGGGCCTTCAAACCGATAAACCCCTGAAAAGAATGGTCAATCCTTGGGGCGGCTGGCGGATGGTCGAAGCTGCCTGTAAAGCCCGGGGGGTGGAACCGGATCCAATCATGAAAAAGATTTTTACCCGTTACCGGCGCACTCAAAATGAAGCCATTTTTCGAATCTATACACCGGCGATGCGCCAAGCTCGTAGCCTCGGCATAATAACCGGGCTGCCCGATGCATATGGTCGGGGACGTTTGATCGGCGACTATCGCCGGGTGCCCCTTTACGGATGCGCTTTTTTAATGAAAGAGAAGCAAAAAGAATTGTACGCTATGGACAATATCGACGATACTACTATCCACTTGCGGGAGGATATCGCCGATCAAGTTCGGGCTTTGGAACGAATGATGGAACTAGGCCAAGCTTATGGTTGTGATATTTCCCGCCCGGCCGCTAACGCCCGGGAAGCGGTACAGTGGTTCTACTTGGCCTATCTTTGCGCCGTTAAAGAGCAGAATGGCGCGGCCATGTCCTTGGGCCACAATAGCCCTTTTTTCGATATCTATATTGAACGGGACTTGGCGGAGGGGACCATCACCGAGGCCGAGGCCCAAGAATTAATTGACCAGCTTACCATCAAACTTCGTTTGGTCAGGCATCTCCGGACCCCGGAATACGACGAACTTTTTGCCGGAGATCCGACTTGGATTACCGAGTCTTTGGGAGGCCTAGCCGAGGACGGGCGGCCGCTGGTGACCAAGACAGATTATCGTTGGATGCAAACTTTACGTAATTTAGGCACAGCACCAGAACCCAATCTTACTATTCTTTGGAGTCCGCGGTTGCCGGATAATTTTCGTAAGTTCGCCATGGAGCTGGCGATTGAAACTTCAACGCTCCAATTTGAAAACGATGAGCTAATGCGGCCGATCTTCGGGGATGATTACGCCATTTCCTGCTGTGTTTCCGCCACCCGTCTCGGCAAGGACATGCAATTCTTCGGCGCCCGGGTAAACTTAGCCAAAGCGCTGCTGTTAGCGATTAACGGCGGCCGGGATGAAAAAACCGGCGATCGAGTTTTGGAACTTCCGGCCCTCGAAGGAGAATATCTGGAATGGGAGAAAGTTTGGGCCAACTTTGAAAAAGTCCTAACTTGGCTCTCCGTCCTTTATAGCCGGACCATGAACTGCATCCATTATATGCACGATAAATATAATTACGAACGGGTCCAAATGGCTTTACTTGATTCTAATCCCCACCGGCATATGGCCTTCGGGGTTGCCGGGCTTTCGGTGGTGGCCGATTCGTTAAGCGCGATCCGGTATGCCAAGGTTAAAGTGATCCGTGATGAACAAGGGTTGGCGAAAGATTTTGAAATCGAAGGGGAATTTCCTTATTACGGCAATGATGATGACCGGGTCGACGGTTTGGCCGTTCGGGTGCTTCGTTACTTTTACAGTTCTTTATCGAAACAGCCGATTTACCGCAATGCGGTACCGACCCTTTCAGTCTTAACCATCACCTCCAATGTGGTTTATGGGAAAAAGACCGGGTCTACTCCTGATGGACGTAAAGCGGGAAAAGCTTTTGCGCCGGGAGCCAACCCGATGCACGGCAGGGAAAACAACGGAGTGGTCGCCGCGATGCGTTCCGTAGCAAAGCTGCCCTATGATATTTGCCGGGACGGAATCTCTTATACTTTTTCAATTACCCCGCGGGCTTTAGGCCAGGAAAAGGAAGAGCGGATCAAAAACCTAACCCGGCTGGTGGATGGTTATTTCAATGCTCATGGTCACCATATCAATATTAATGTTTATAGCAGGGAAACTTTGATTGACGCCATGGACCATCCTGAACTTTATCCTAACTTGACGATCCGGGTCTCCGGGTATGCGGTCAATTTTACCAGACTCAACCGGGAACAGCAGTTGGAAGTGATCGAACGGACGATTCACGAGCGGATGTGATTATATGGGCCGAATTCAATCGATACATAGTTTTAGCACGGTTGATGGTCCGGGTACGCGGAGTGTGGTGTTTTTCCAGGGCTGCCCGGTAGGGTGCGTCTTTTGCCAAAACCCCGATTCCTGGGACTCAAAGGCTGGGGAGGAGATTTCGGTTGAAGCTTTGTTGAAACGATTAGACCGGTTCCACCCTTTTTTGGCCGAACCGGGGCTGACTATCAGCGGCGGGGAACCCTTACTCCAAGCGGATTTCGCTCTGGAATTAATCAAGAAGGCCAAAGAGAATGACTGGCATGTGGCTTTGGATACTTCCGGATGCGGAGCATCGGAGCCCTTTGTTGAGCTGGCCGGAGCCGCTGATTTAATAATGTTCTCCATTAAACACCCCCTTCACCCGGAACGGGTGATGCGCTATGATTTTAATAAGGTTTTGGAAAATTGGCGCCGGTTGTCCCGGATACCGGTACCGGTGTGGTTGCGTTATGTATTGATCTCCGGTTGGACCGATGAACCGGAGGCTTTGAAAGCCCTTGGCCGATTGGCGAAGGAAAACCCGAATCTTGAGCGTTTGGAGATTTTACCGTATAATAGTTTAGCGGAGAATAAATGGACCAAGCTAGGTTTGGTTACTCCCTTGCAGTCGGGGCCAAAACCGGGAGTAACCGAGGAACAGCTAAAACAGGCTGAGGAATTAACCGGATGGCGGAAGAGATAGGTTTTTACGGAGGTAAAAATGCGTTCCGAGTTGGAATTAAAACAAGACATTGTTGAAGTGGGGCGGCGGATTTGGCTACGGGGGTATGTGGCAGCCAATGACGGCAATATTTCGGTACGGATTGGGCCGAATGAGTTTCTTTGCACTCCGACGGGAGTTAGTAAAGGGTTCATGAATCCGGAGATGATTATTAAGATCAATAGCGCTGGAGAAGTTCTTTCCGGCGAATGGAGACCGTCATCGGAGCTTAAAATGCATCTCAGAGTCTATCAAGAGCGGCCAGATGTGAATGCTGTGGTCCATGCCCATCCTCCGGTCAGCACCGCCTTTGCCGTAGCCGGGATTCCGCTTAATAAAAAATTTTTGCCGGAAGTAATAGTCACTTTGGGTGAAATACCTTTAACTGAGTATGCTACTCCTTCCACCGATGAGGTCCCCGAAGCCATTGCCGAGTTGGTCAAGGATCATGACGCTGTTTTACTGGCCAATCACGGCGCCTTGACATTGGGGAGCGATGTTTTTAATGCTTATTATAAGCTGGAAACCATGGAACATTATGCTAATATTAGTTTGGTCGCCAGACAATTAGGGGGAGAACGGGAACTGCCGCCGGAAAGAATCGCCCAACTGATAGAGGTCCGTAAAAAGATGGGTATTAAAGGGGCTTATCCGGGATTTGATGAGGACTAGCTGAAAAGATTTTATTTTTCAGCGGGGGCCAAGAGTAATAATCATTCGTATAACGGAACATTTTTTTACATAAATGGAGTCAAATCAAGCTTGTAAATTTGATTAAGTTGTTATACAATAATCATATGCGCCCGTAGCTCAGGGGATAGAGCACTGGCCTCCGGAGCCAGGTGCACAGGTTCGATTCCTGTCGGGCGCACCATTATTGAAATTTAATCCTGATGCGATTTCAGGATTTTTTTATTTGCCCGTTCTACAATTTAGTTTTGCGATTTTTAAGGTGCCGGCGCTGGAGAGTGAGCCCGGTTAATCCGAGGTTCTGAGTTGTTCTGCTTTTGGCTTTGCGAACTGACCATGTGGCCAGAACCAATAAAGTGGTCGACAACCTGAATGAAGCCATGAAGCGGATTAAACAGATCGCGCCTATGAACGCCAAGCGCCTTGGGCATAAAACACCCTGCGCCGAGACGGGCAAATGCATGGATTGCCAGACCCCAGCGCGGATTTGTAATTCCATCGGGATCGTCAATCATGGTATGAAATTTGAAGGCCGGATCACGGTGATCATCATTGCTGAAGAAGCGGGGTTTTAGAAGCCGAATTAGGGGGAGGTTGGCATGAGGTCGTTGCTTGAAAGGCTGAATCACGTTGATTATCAGCGAATTGTCTGGATTTTAGCGGCTGCGGTTACCATTCATAACTTGGAGGAGGCTATCTGTCCCGGATTAGTCGCCAGGGGTCCCGGGCCGGCTGCCAAAGATCGGAGCATTTGAGTTCCGTTTTGCGGTAACCGTCTTGACCTTGATTTTCTATGGTATAATTTATTACTTTCTACAAAAGTGAATAAGCTGTCCGTTTATTTAATGTCCGGGTTGACTGCAGCCATGCTTTTCAATGTATTGATACCCCATGCCATTACTACTGTTTTATGGGGTGTCTATGCCCCCGGGGCCGTCACCGGGATATTGTTAAATCTCCCGGTAACGCTGTACCTATTACACCGGGGGATGAAAGCAGGTTTGTTTGATTTGAAACTATTTATCAAAGCGGGCATAGCTTTTGGGCTTGGAACCATACCGTTAATATTATTTTTGTTTTGGATTGGCAGAGTAATATCGGATTATTTATAAAACTCTTTACTTGCACTTTTATCGCCTTCAATCCTAATCTACTTCGTTTTACCATTCCACCGCTGCTCAATAGAATTTACCCTGACATTATCTTCCTGGGTGGAATGTTATCTATTACCACTCTATATTTACCTATCCAAACTTCAAATTTGTTTTTAATACTGAAAATCAGATTTGTTAGATACCGCTTAAACCAATTAACTCTCTTCCCCATAGCTTTTACTCAATTTTGCTTGGTTTAATGTCTGTATCAAGAAGTGACTTTTTAAACCAATGATCATATAGTTAAGGTTAACATCTATATGAAAGATGAGAACGGACGAGGTGACAGTATGTGAAAGTCCTGGTGGTAGACGATACCAAAAATATCCGCGCCCTCTTGGCTACTTGTCTTGAAATCGAAGGATACCAAGTCGTTACCGCTACCAACGGACAGGAAGCCTTGGATCTGTTGCTAACGGAAGGGTTTGATCTGGTTTTTTTGGATATTAAGTTGCCGGAAATTAGCGGGACTGAAGTCTTGCGTAAAGTTCGGGAAGGTGGTATTAAACTTCCGGTAGTGATTATGACCGCTTTCGCTACGGTCAAAAACGCGGTTGAATGCACTAAAATGGGGGCCATGGCTTATTTGCAGAAACCGTTTACTCCCGAAAAAGTGCGTCAGGTGCTTAATGAGATTCGCGATACTTTGAAAGAACAGAACCTGGTATTTGAAGATTATTTAAACAAAAGTCGAAAGTTACTGGCGGAAGGTGATTTTAATCAAGCTTACACCAACTTAAAACAGGCTTTGGCTATGGAACCGGCTTGCAAAGAGGTTTATAACTTGCTTGCCGAGGCATACCGGGGTTTAGGCAACTACCAGGAAGCCGTCAGATTTGAGTCGATAGCCGCTCAATTTGCGGATTAATTTTTAGTTAATAGGCATTTCGGGAACCACTAATTAACGCTAATGAACACGAATTAACTTTAAACCAGTCCTGTTTTAAAGGTTTTATTAGTGTGAATTCGTGTGCATT
>JBLNDC010000446.1:0-3489 GCA_050261255.1 Bacteroidota bacterium | reverse complement strand
ATAGGCATCTTCGCGCCCAAAGTAGAGCCCGAGAATTGTTTTTGGATACTTTTTGGCATATTCAATCGGAAAACAATCAACAGTCCCACCATCTTTCAGGATGGTAACCCGATCGCTAATTTGGAGAATTTCATCCAGCTTATTGGAGAGATATAGAACTCCACCGCCTTTTTCCGCATATTTTCGAATTATCCGGAAAAAATGTTGTTTTTTCACTTCACTTAAGTCGGAGGTCGGTTCGTCCAAAACCACCATAAAAGGCTCGTGCGCTAACATTTTCATCAAGGAAAGCAACCGGCATTCTTCCTGATTTAATTCAAACATTAAATCATGGGGCTTGACATTAATTTCATACTCGTTAAGTAATTTTATTGTTTTTTCTGTTAACCGTTTACTGGAAATAATAAAAGAATCGGTCCAAATGTATAAATACTCCTGGACCGTCAAATGGGGGATGAAACTGTAAGTGGTATTTTGGAAAAGGACGCCGATTCCCATGGAAAGCGGCTGTAACGGGTTTTTAATCTCGACGCTTTGGTTTTTAATTAAGATCGTTCCGTGTTCAGGGCGGATCATCCCGGCTAAGACATGGGCGATTCCCGATTTACCAGCACCCGATTCACCCATAATCGCATGAATTTCTCCTTTTTTCAACTCCAAATTAATATAATTATTCTCCTTACTGACACCGTCAATCCGTAGATTTTTTATCAATAAAAGAGGATTATTATTCTCCAAGTGATTATTCAACAATTTTACCGGCATTGCCCTCAAACACTCCCCGCCATTAACTTTATATTATTTCAAATACTAAAAAACCTTGTTAGGCAGGTCATTCGGAATTGTGACACCAATCTTGAGTAAAATCCGGATGTATTTTTATATTATCGATTCATCACTTCTATACCCGACTCTTAAACATTTTATTCATATAACAATTATATTATATAATGAAACGTTTCATTATGGAAATAAAAATTTTATAGTTTTGTATATATGGTTATTAACTTCTCATTATAACTTTGTCCTTCAATAGCAATAACTGATTCCTTAATTATTTGCTAAAGGATACAGTATTTTTTGAATCTGCGGTTCAAAAAAATTATCCATACTTACAACCGTAACACCGGTGTCAATCCGTTTAGGTACTTTTCTACCGTTAAACGCATCCACACAAGCCTTTACGGCCAAATAACCCATATTATAAGGATTTTGCACAATTAAAGCTTGAATAGTGCCATTTTGGAGCATCTCAATTTCAACCGGAGAGGCGTCAAAAGCCACTAATTTGACTTTACCAGCCAGTCCCCGCGCTCTAATAGCCTGTGCCGCGCCAATGGCGCCTGGTTCATTTCCGGCAAAGATCCCGCTCAAATTGGGGTTAGCGGTAAGAATGTTTTCCGTCACCGCCATTGCTTTCGCCACATCACTTTCGGAATATTGAATCGCTACCAATTTGATATCCGGATATTTAGCAATGACTTCTTTAAAACCTTTCTCCCGTAACATTGAGGTCGATGCGCCCGAGATATAAGGAATACAAGCAACTTGTCCTTTCCCTCCGATTAATCTCACCAAAACCTCCCCGGCTTGTTTTCCGCCCAGAAGATTATCGGTAGCTATCAAACTTAAAGTCGGGTCGGGATCTAAACCCGAATCAAATGAAACCACCGGTATAGAGGCGTTAATAGCCTTCTTCACCGGTGCAATTAAAGCTTTGATATCACAAGCTGCTAAAGCAATGGCATCTACTTTCTTGTTACGGTAATCCTCAATGATGGCAATTTGTCCGGCAATATCAGTCTCCACTGCCGGACCTTTCCAAATAATCTTGGCGCCGAATTCTTTTCCTGCGGCGTAAGCTCCAGCCCTAACCGTTAACCAAAATGAACTTGCCAGGGTCTTCGGACATACTAAAATGGTTGGGATTTTTCGTTGAGAGGAATATCCCGCATTAAAAATAAATAATAATGTAAAAACTCCGATACCGATCAATAAGAGGTTAATTTCCTTTTTTTTCATGGATTAAACAACCTCCTCAATAATTGGGACAATATCTGACAATGGAATTTTTAGACGGTCCTTGGCACGTTGAATTTTAATATTTAATCTTAAAATCCGGTTTTTGGTTTCAGTGTATTATAAGTGTTTTATTACTGATATGTTAAAATTTTGGTTTTTTGCTTACGTTGGCGATACTGGTCCCAATATACCGCGCCGACAATCACGATTCCCACCAAAACTTGTTGCCAGAAGGCGGAAATATTTAACAAATTTGAGCCATTTCTTAATAAACCCATAATTAACACACCGGTAATTGCTCCGATAACCGTTCCCACTCCGCCTCTCAATGAAACCCCGCCCATGACACAAGCGGCAATAACGTCCAATTCGTAACCACTGCCTGCGGTAGGCTGGCCGGTACTTAAGCGGGATGCTAAAACCACACCGGCAAAACCGGCCAGTAAACCGGAGATAGTATAGTATCCGATGAGATAATTGTCGACATTAACCCCTGATAGCCGGGTAGCAATTAAATTGCTGCCAATTGCATAGCTATAACGCCCTAATCGGGTGTAGCGTAAAATAAGATAACCTATCAATGAAATAACGGCCATTAAAACAATAGGCGCCGGAAGTTTTCTAAAAATAAACCCCATCCCCCACCAACTGAATGACTGTGGAAAACCAAAAACTACCCCACCGTCAGTAATAACTAAAGCCAAACCTCTAGCCACACCCATCATCCCTAAGGTGACAATAAATGGCGGTAGTTTTCCTTTACTAATCAAAAAACCATTCACAAACCCACATAATGCGCTAACCGCCACCCCAGCCAAAATACTGATAATTTCGGAGAATCCTTTTACCAACAAAACCGAAGTGATGATTCCACCTAACGCTAAAACTGAACCTACTGAAAAATCAATACCTGAAGTTATAATAACGGTCATTTCTCCGATGGCCATAATCCCAACGACCGCCATCTGGACTCCAATTGCCAATAAATTGTCGATAGTTAAAAAATAAGGGGATAAAACAGTTAAAATACTTCCCATAACTATTAGAATTATAAAAGGGGCAAATTTCTGCGGATCCCCGGAGAAAAAAGCCCTTGTGGCCTGAGTTGGTCTTTCTTGAGTTATCAAAGATTTCGCCCCTTCATCGTCAGAAATCAGAGTCTCCTCTATTTTGGAAAGACCTGACTTTATTAAAGTATTTTTTATCGAAGCAATGTTTGTGATTCATTGAAGACATTATACTACCGAGTGCGATTTTTATAAACAACTTCCTTCTGGCAACAGCAGCAGAAAATATCTTATGCCAACGGATAGTTGAATTTTTCAACCAACCTTAAAAACATCCGCTGATATTCTAAACGTGTCCGAAATTGATAAAAGATTTTCCGCCAAAGCGGTTACTTCTTGTGCTAAGGCGTTCTGTTCCTCGGCGGCAGCCAATACTTCTTCTGTACTGGCGGAACTTTCC
>JBLNDC010000445.1:0-6139 GCA_050261255.1 Bacteroidota bacterium | reverse complement strand
GCCGGCAAGATCGCGAGTATGGATAGCATGGATATGATGAGCAAAGATATGAACAGTTTTGATATTTTTTTTGATTGCATAGTATTCACTCCTAAAATTTTACTTTAATAATTTTTCAATCGTGCATAGCAATTCATCGACTACGTCAGTCTCTCCGGCTTGTACACGGCCAACGATACAGCTTTTCATATGATTTTCCAAAAGAAGCTTGCTGACACCTCGCAGCGCAGATTGCACCGCCGCAATTTGATTGAGGACGTCATCGCAGTAGATATCTTTTTCAATCATCCCTTTTATGCCCCTGACCTGCCCCTCAATACGGTTGAGCCTTGCAATAAGCGCATCTTTCATTTTCGGTGGCCGGTTGGTTGCCCTGGCAGAAGTTCCATCCACTTTTCCTTCGTCCGTTCCATTACCGGCGCAAATACTACAACCAGCGACTTCATCACTCATGTTATCCCACCTTTCGTAAATGTTTTTTAAGTGGTTCGAGGTAGCCTCGTTCCGCGTTTCGTATTCCGCGTTCATCGATTTAGCATGGAGACCCAGACCTTATGAACTCGGAACCAGGAACGCTCAACAATAGGCCCAAACTCCAAACTCAAAACCTTGAACCCGAAACCCGGAACGCTGAACGATAGATCCCAGCTTATAAAGCATTGATACCGGTTACGTCATATCCCACTTCTTCAACGGCTGCTTTCAATTGTTCATCCGTTACGGTGTCACTTATTTCAACGACCGCTTTTTTCCCTTGTAAATCCACCTGAACAGCACCTACCCCAGCTACCTCTTTTAATGCCTCTTCCACATGCTTTACACAATGCCCGCAACTCATTCCTTCGATGTTGATTTGTTTTTTCATTTTTTTATTCCCCCTGATTTTTCAATCATTTTATTTATAAGGTTTGAAACCTTTTAATCTTAGCGCATTGGTCAAAACCGATACGGAACTCAACGACATAGCGGCTGCAGCGAAAATCGGATTTAAGAGCGGACCGCCAAAAGCATGCAATAATCCGGCCGCAATCGGGATTCCCGCGACATTGTATCCGAATGCCCAAAACAGGTTTTGTTTGATATTTCGGATTGTCTGCTTGCTAAGTTGGATTGCGGTCGGTACATCCATCAAATCGCTCCGCATTAAGACAATATCCGCCGATTCCATGGCTACGTCCGTCCCTGAACCGATGGCGATGCCAATATCCGCCTGGGCCAAGGCCGGGGCATCATTGATGCCGTCTCCCACCATCGCCACTTTTTTACCTTCCGCCTGCAACTTTTTCACTTCATTGGCTTTATCTTGCGGGAGTACTTCCGCCAGCACTCTGTCAATCCCGACCTGCTTTGCGATGGCCTCGGCCGTCCTGCGATTATCGCCGGTAATCATGGCAACCTCAATGCCCATCCCATGCAATTTTTGGATGGCTTTGGCGCTGTGTTCCTTGATTACGTCCGCTACGGCAATAATACCGGCGATTTGATTATCAACAGCGACATACATAGGGGTTTTGCCTTCCGATGCCAACCGGTCGGATTGATCTCCCAAATTTAAAAGGTTGATTTGTTTCTCGGCCATCAGTTTGCTATTACCCAAAAGAAGGGATTTGCCTTCGATTTCAGCTTCAATACCCCGTCCCGGCAAGGCGTTAAATTTATCGGGTTTAATCAAAGTCAACCCCTCTTGTTCCGCGCCCCGGACGATCGCTTCACCCAAAGGATGTTCCGAGCCTTTTTCTGCTGAAGCCGCTAACTGTAACAATTTATTCCTGTCTGCAAGGTTTGTGGTGATGATATCGGTTACTTCCGGACGGCCTTCCGTAATGGTGCCTGTTTTGTCGAATATGATGGTCCTAATCTTATGAGTCGTTTCCAGAGCTTCGCCGCCTTTAAAAAGAACACCGTATTCGGCGCCTTTCCCGGTACCGACCATAATCGCGGTCGGAGTGGCCAATCCGAGAGCGCAGGGACAAGCAATGACCAGGACTGCAATAAAGATAGTCAAGGAAAACACGGTGCTTTGTCCTGAAAAATACCACGCCAGCGCCGCTAAGATTGCAATTCCAAACACTACCGGCACAAAATAACCCGACACAATATCGGCCATTTGAGCGATTGGGGCTTTTGAGCCTTGTGCCTGCTCAACCAATTTTATTATCTGCGACAAAGCCGTTTCACTACCCACTTTTGTTGCCCTGAACCGAATCGAGCCATTCTTGTTGAGACTGGCGCCATAAACTTTATCCCCGGCCTTTTTCTCAACCGGTATGCTTTCTCCGGTCAACATTGATTCATCCACTGAAGTCAATCCTTCAACAACTTCACCATCCACCGGGATTTTTTCACCCGGTTTAACGACGATAATATCGCCGACTTCCACTTCCTCGATGGGGATTTCAATCTCTTGGTCGCCTTGGATCACGATAGCCGTCTTCGGCGCAAGCCCCATCAGTTTTTTAATAGCTTCCGACGTTCGTCCCTTCGATACCGCTTCTAACGATTTGCCAAGTAAAATAAGGGTTATGATAACGCCCGCCGTCTCGAAGTAAAGGTCATTTACATATTTAAAATCCGCATTGAAAATACGATAGGTGGAATATAAGCTATACAAAATAGCCGCCGAGGTTCCGATCGCAATGAGCGAGTCCATATTGGGGCTTCCCCGGAATATCGCTTTAAATCCAACAGTATAGAACCGGTATCCCGCTATAATTACCGGTATCACCAAACTGATTTCCACTAAAGCATAAACAAGCGGGTACTGCATGGGATCTAGCCAGGCCGGTATCGGCCAGCGCAGCCACCAGATCATAGGGCCCATCGCAATATATAAAAGCGGCGCCGCAAACACAGCCGAAACGATAAATTTGGTCCATAATACCCGGATCTCTTTCTCTTTTCTCAGTTTGTCCTCGTCCACCTGGGTTTCGTTTTGGATCTCCAGCGCTTTATAACCGGCTTTGGCAATCGCTTGCTTGATTTCAGACAACCTGACTGCGGCTGGGTTATACTTGACACTTGCTTTTTCCGTGGCGAAATTCACCGCAACGCTTTCAACGCCATTAAGCTTACCTACCACCCTTTCAATAGTCTTTGCGCAAGCGGCGCAGGTCATCCCTTGAATGGGTATGGACACTTCCTTCGCGTTAACTTCTTCAAGCGCTTCATAACCGGCCTTTGACACCGAATTTTTGATAGCATCCACTGTCAGTTTTGTTTCATCATACGTAATACTGAGTTTCTCAGTAGCAAAGTTTACGTTGGATTCGGTTACACCCTCAAGTTTTCGGGTTACCCTTTCCACTGTTTTGGCACAAGCCGCACAGGTCATCCCGTTTATTTTTAAAACATCATGTTTCATGTTTTCACTCCCTCGGATATTTAAATAGTGATGTAATACAATTAAAGTGATTAATTTAATTTAGTTAATTTACTATACCCCCCTATAGTATTTTATGTTTTAATAATATCCTCATCTATTCTGATTGTCAACCGCTCCTTTCATACTTACTCAAAGATATGGTTATTTTAAAAAAAGCGGATAATCAATGTAAAAGATGAGGAAAATACGCTACCGTAAATAATGAGGAGGATTTTATGGCTTATGACAACATTCGCCACTTCTCCAAATTCTTCAACCCCCACAACATCCGCCACCGCCGCCTGCCGGTTTATAGGCTTCGATTTCTTTCTTGATCGAATCTAAATCAATATTATTGATATCATCAACCACCTTGACATAGCCATGGAGCATCCCCATCCAGCATTGGAAGGTAAAATCCTGGGTGACCTCAATTTCCGGAGTAGCAGTCTGCCCCTTGCTAAAATCTAATTGGCCTCGGTATTCAGGAAATTGGACCACGTAATTGCAGCTGTTTAAACGCTCCGAATTGAAACGGATTACGGTTTTGACCCCTCTTTGCACTATTACCGCGGCTGGAGCATACCCTTGATCGTTAACCGTAATGGTTACTTCCTGTTTGCCATCAATTATCCTGGCTACCGTAATATCATCGGTGGGAATCCTGCCTCCAGCGAAGCGGGTAGCCTGAGCGCCCGCCGCGCAACAACCGCCTCCGCCATATCCCGGGTCCGGGGTTTCGTTCAATTCTTCAGCGGAGACTTTGCTTAGGTCCGGGACAACCTTAATGTAACTACTAATCATCCCCATCCAACAGGTATAAGTTATCTTTCCCTCTTGATTAGGGGTAAATTCGATGACATTATCCCCCGGCTTTAACTCTTTGGTAATTCCGTAACTAGGTATGGTTAGCGGGTTATTACAACCGTTCAAGTCCTCAGCCCCCGCCTGAATGATCCAACGCACCGGTTTTCCTTTTTGAACCACGATTGGGTAATACCGGCCTGATTCAAGCTTCGAGGTTACTACCTGTACTTCCCCCTCAATTTGAGCCACTGTTCCTGAATTACCTGAGAGCGGGGCGGCGACGGAGATCCCGGATAAGCTCAGACCTCGGGAGACCATAGTCAAACCTAAAACTATCACCAAAACCGCGCTGACTTTGAGCATCCGATGATTAAACTTGCTGCTCAGAAAGGAACTGATGGCGCCGAAACCAAACATCAACGGTACCGTTCCCAAACTAAAGAAAAACATGGAGGCTGCTCCGGCCAATGGATTGCCGGTTCCTAAAGCATAAATTTGCATGGTCTGCAACGGGCCGCAAGGCATCAATCCGTTTAGGAGCCCAACGTAAAAAGGCCCAAGTTTACTCCGGTTATTACTTATCTTTCTTCCTAGAAATTTGGGAGTACTAATGTTAAATTTGCGCAACCATGGAAATAAGTCCAGCATTTTGATGCCGATGATTACCATGAACACCCCGGCTCCAATGGAGACAATTCCTTTGGCTGTTCCGGAAAAGGTAACCACCGACCCCAAAACCCCGGCTAAGCCGCCCACTACAGTGTAAGAAATTACCCGCCCGATATTATACATCAAGCTCGGTTTCAACCCGGCGAGCTTGGAAACTTTGGCTTCACTCGACTGATTGACGCATTGTGATAGATTGATCCCGCCGCACATCGCGATGCAATGTAAAGAGGTCAACAAACCTACCACAAAAAGCATCCCATAGCCGAAGGATTGGTCCACTTGGGGAATGAAATTAAAACCAATGGTTGATTTGATAATAAAATAAATCGCAAAGATTACAATACCGATTCCCAAAAACTGATTAATTGTGAAACTTTTTGCCTTTTCTTTGTCACCCAGATCAATTTCATAACCGAGCTTTTGGATGACACCCGCCAATTGATCTAGGTTTACTTTTGAAGAATCATATTCAACCGTAGCCGAGGATTCGGCTAAAGAAACCCTGACTTGTTTAACCCCGTCAACTTTACTCAAAGCGTTTTCAATTTTCAATTCACAACTGGAACACGACATTCCCTTAATTTTAATTACTGTTTTGGAATTTCCCGACTGACCCATGGCCGCCCTCCCCTGAATCCGATAAGTTAAATTAATCACTTTAATATTTATCAAAATGATAACCCATTGATATGAAGATCGTATGAAGAAAACAGCCGAACTTAATGTTTACAACCCCCCTTATTTTGTTTTATAGGACTTCGGTTACACTTGATGTTATAATCATAATTTTAATTGATGAAGATCTAATGAAGAAATCAGTGAGTTTTATTTCCAATTTGTTTCTTTTTGCTCTTCATAGAATCTTAATATTTAATTGTTATACTTGCCACAAAATCCTGAAAAGAGGTGTTCTGCTATTAAACGAAGCTCTTCAAAGATTAATGTATTCGCCATATCAGTGATTGCCTTACTAGTTCTGACAAGCGGCGCTTTAATCCTGCCCAATATCTTTGGTGAAGCCGTTAAACCGGCTGTTTCCTCTCCGGATTTGAAAATCCGTAAGAGTTCGGTTACCAAAACCGCCCGGTTTTACCCGTACAAAGCCGGAAGTACCTACATGGAAGTAATAGCGGTTAAAGCCAACGACGGTACGATTAGGACCGCATTCAACACTTGCCAGGTCTGTTTCAACTCCGGACGTGGTTACTACCTCCAAAAAGGTGACGAATTAATCTGCCAAAACTGCGGTAACCGGTTCAACATCGATGACGTGGAAGTAGTGCGGGGCGGTTGCAATCCGGT
>JBLNDC010000444.1:0-3826 GCA_050261255.1 Bacteroidota bacterium | reverse complement strand
CAAAAGATTTACTCATTTCGCGATAGATCGATTCTACCTCTTGTTGTTCGCCGATTCGTTCGCCATAGGGCGGATTACAAATAATACAACCGTATTTGCGACTATTTCTTAGTTCGGATACAGGCAAGCGTTGTAAATGTATTTGCTCGTCAAGTCCGGCCATTTTCCGGTGATATCGGGCCAAACTAAGCACCGAGTCGTCAATATCGGTTCCGATTATTTTCAATTTCAGGTCCCGCTGAATTGAATCCCTGGCTTCTTCCCTAGCTTGCTCCCAAATGTGCGCCGGCATTTGAGGCCATTTTTCTGCAATAAACTCACGGTTTAAACCGGGAGCAATTTTGAGGCCGATTAAAGCGGCCTCAATCGGTATTGTTCCCGAACCACAAAAGGGATCGATCAACACCCGTTCAGGATTCCAATAACTTAATTGAACCATAGCCGCAGCCAAAGTCTCTTTTAAAGGCGCCGGGGCTGAAAGCTTTCGATAGCCGCGTTTATGTAGGCCTGCCCCACTAGTATCAATCGTCAGGGTAACCATATCTTTTAATAACGCTACTTCAATCGGGTATTCCGGCCCGGTCTCTTCAAACCATTGCTTCCGGTAACGTTGTTTCATCTTTTCGACAATATCCTTTTTAACGATAGCTTGGCAATCAGGAACGCTAAACAGCTTGGAATTGATTGATTTACCGGATACCGGGAACTTGGCGTCTTCCGTAAGCCAAAAGTCCCACGGCAAAGACTTGGTCCCCTCAAAAAGCTCCTCAAAAGTTAAAGCCGGAAACTGTCCCATCTTAACCAATACCCGATCCGCGCTTCTGAGCCAAAGATTAGAACGGCAAATTCCGCTTTCATCGGCTGTAAATTCGACTTTGGAGTTCTCGGTTTTGGCATCAAGATAACCAAGGCTTTGGACTTCCCTGGCGACGATTGCTTCCAAACCAAAGGTAGCGGTGGCGATTAACTCGATTTTAGCCATTTATACCCCCAAGAATTTTAAATTACGTTATAATTATAACCCACTTAACGTATTGATCTTCTAAAACTTACCTTCTCAATAATCATTTTTTGGAGGCGTTTATATAGCAAAACTAAAAACCCCGGTTTAACCGGGGTTTGGTTTTCGCTTTTAGTTGAATTAAGCCTTGACAACGTGTGCCGCTTGGGGACCGCGTTCGCCTTCAACGATCTCGAATTCCACCAATTGACCTTCTTCTAGGGTTTTAAAACCTTCCATCTCAATTGCGGAAAAATGGACGAATACGTCTTTGCCGCCTTCTCTTTCGATGAATCCGAAACCCTTCTCAGCGTTAAACCATTTGACCTTACCTTGCATAAACTCATTCCTCCTAAATAAATCTCGTGTGAAACTTAAAAGTCGAACTAAACCACAGTTTCAATATTAGCATAGGTATATTGCATTGTCAAACAAAAGAAGTTCCCTAACTGGAAAAACAAATGGGCTCCTAGATTTAAAGTTAGAATTCACGTCAATAATTTCAATCTTAGAAAACTAGATTCGAATCTGTAATACCTCCATTAAAATGTGCAATCTATGAAATCTTTTATCCGTTATCCTGGTCTATTTTTCGACAACATGGGGAGTTTGCGCTTGATCCTTTGCGTTTTTCATCGCTTGGGCCCAAGTGTCACGAAATTCAATGGCAAATTTCAACACTTCACCTAAAATGGCTTGATCTTTTTTTACATTGGCGTCCACTAAACGGCGATATAAAAAATCATAGAGCAGCATCATATTATGTGATATTTCGTATTCCATGTTTAAACTAGCTTCGAGTTCCGAGATAATGTCTTGAGCCCGGGTAATATTTTCGTGGGCTTTTTCAATATCGTCAGCTTCGATTGCTTTTTGGGCCTGCATGATAAATCTTACTAAACCGGTATAAAGCATCATTACTAAATCTTCCGGTTTGGAATTGGAGATTGATGCCGCTTTATATGCAGTAAAGGCCTTGTTGACCGCCATTTAAGACTCCTCCTCTAACTTCATGATTAATATCGACTATTGCTTTATTAAATAACTTCATCCCTTATTATCGGTAAAAATACCACCTGTTAAACTTCGGTTGCTACCCGTATAACCTGCGATACCCTTCCGGCCTTGGCGTACGCTTCGTAATTTGAATTGCAAATCGGATCGTTCCTGAATCATTTTTTCCTTATTTTCTTTGTCAAGCTCAATTATTTGTTTGAGCGTTGCCGTAATATCAGAATTCATCGCATGTAACTTCTCTTGAAATTTATCGTCATTGTTAACTTTTTCACTGAGCCGGTTTAGACTTCTCTCAAGGACAACTTCCAGTTTGCCAAGGTCCTCCAAACATTTGGCGCGACTTTGGATTAGATTATCATACTTAAGAGAGTGATCCCGATAAGTTAATTTTCGTTGTTCCTTGGAGTACCCCAAAACCTCCTCGAGTAAACCAAGTTTTCGAGAAAAAAGCTCTATTATCCGTTTCGTTTCCAAAGTCTCCATCTTCAATCCTCGCTCAATGATCAATGTGTTAACTTACCATTCTAGGAACGTGACGATTGGCCGAACATATTCTGTAAATAAGCCATCTGGTTATTCATTCGACTGATTGCGGTCTCCATCTGGTTAAACATATTCCAAAGCCGATCTTCTTCCACTGCCAAACGGTCCTGATAGGTCTCGATCCGGTCTTCCAGGTTCAATAATTCCTGGCCGATAGCGGTACTAGCCGAAATTGTTCCGGTAACACCGGCTTTGTTGGTAAATTTTTTAATCTCTGCGGTAATGACCTCGTGAAGCTTATAAAAAATCCCCTTACTGGATTCTTCCGAGGCTTTCTTCCTGGCTACATCATACGGTTTATCCTCAGGATAAATCTTGGCTTCTTCATAATTGGTCAACAACCGGATTACTCCGTCGGGATCTTCGGTGAGAGCTTTTTGTAAAGCTTCTTCATCAAGGTATAACTTGCCGTTTTCCGAATAGTCCCCAGTAGTGATCCCGATCTGGCTCAACCGGTTATACGTTGCTTTAACAGTGGCGCCGTCGCTAAATCCAATGGTGTTCAAGCCATTATTCAGCCCGGAGCTATTTAGAGTCAAATTCTCATTTTGAGTAATAAATGAAATGTTATTACCGGAACCAAGCTCCACTTTGACCCGGCCGGAGCCGAATTTAAGATCGAACTTACGCTGAATATCTTGGATTAAAACTTGATATTCCGCTTTAGTGCTATACGAACCATCATCAAGTATGATTTCCTCCGTTTTGTCACCTAAAGTGACACTAAACCGATTGGCGCCCGTAGTGTTAATGGTTCCCGACAATGGAACTCCTGTTAAAGTCCTGGTAGTCCCGATTACCCGTGATACCGATGACCGCATACTGTTAATCGCGTCTTTTAGAATCGAATCGCCACGTAATAACCCTTTCTTGGCTTGTTCTTCCCATTTCTCAATTTGGTCTTCGGTCATCGCTTCTTTCTGTTCATCAGTCAGCGGTAAATAATAGTTATATTTCCCACCCGATGTAGGCCGTACTTCGGTAGTTTTATCATAGAGTTGGTCTAGTATTTCATTATACTTGTCAACAAATTCTTTAACCTTATCGCTAATCTCTGATACATCGGCGTTCACTGAAACTGCGGCCTTACCTTCACCAGTCAATGTAAAGGTCACATTATTCATGGTGAAAGTATTGGATTTTTTTTGGGTAGTTACCCCGTTAATTACGACTTTCGCATCTTCCCCGGATTTCTCATTCGCTTGGCTGATATTGAACAAGCCGCCTAAAAAACCATTAGTATCGATGATTTGGATTTCAGCGCCG
>JBLNDC010000443.1:0-8603 GCA_050261255.1 Bacteroidota bacterium | reverse complement strand
GTGGTTTTCGCTTCGCTGATCTTTACTTCACGACCGTTCTCAAGACGAAGATACATTTCACCGCTGATTTCCCGGGTGGATATGACTTTGCCGTAGATTAATTCCTGTCCGTCATCTCCATTTACTTCGGCTTTGATATAATTACCAATCATAAGAGTCGCCTGCTGCATCTGAGCTGCTTTAGCCACGTTCTGCATCTGCTCCAGAGCGGTAAATTGGGCCATCTGGGCGATGAATTCCTTATCGTCCATAGGATTTAAGGGATCCTGATTCTGCATTTGGACAATGAGAATCTTTAAAAATTCATCTTTTCCCAAATCGTCTCCGGTATTTCTGGTAGTGCCTTCAACCGTAGCCGTAGTCATGTTATAAACCGGGTTAACGCTACTCATACTTTTCACCTCCTCTATTTTAAAGTTAAGCTATCAAGTCAATTACCGTATCGCTTTGGGCAAGTGGTTTATGACTTTCATCATCTAAAACCAAGTCATCCTCAACCAGTTCCGACCGGCCTCCTAAGTTACTTGAGTTTTCACTGCCGTAAGCTGCTTGCTCAAAGCCATCACTGCCCTGATGGTTTCCGACGGAAACCATGATTGTGTCAACTTCCATCCCATTTTCCTGCAGATTCCGTTTGAGTTGGCTGAGGTTACTTTCGATAATTTCTTTAACCTGCTGCGACTCAGCAACGAACTTCGCGGTCACCACTTCATTCTCGATAGTCACTTTTAACTGAAGCTTACCAAGGTGTTCCGGTCTTAAGTTGACTTCCATCTCGCTGCCTCCGTTGTCGATCACTACTTTGGCATGTTCAACCAGTTGCGAAAAAAGCTCCTCCCTGCTTGTCGAGGCTACTTCTGCCGTACCGGATGGTTGCGCCTGAATAGAATTGCTAACGGAAGGTTGTGAAGGGACAATATTCAATACCGGCATCTCAGTCTTTGCTTCAGGAGCGTCATTTACCGCTAGATGGGTTTGAATCAGCGCCAGGTCGACTTTACCACCTTTTTCGAATGATTGACCATGTTGTGTAATAATTGGTTCTCTACTAAGTTGAGAGTCTGTTTCGGCTTTTTGGTTCTCGGTGAAAATTATCCGGTCAAAGGTCAGGCTTTCATTTCCTTTTCTCTGGTTGGCATTAGGATTGGCCTTAACCAATTCGGAAATTTGACCTTTAGCGTCAGGATTTTGTCCTTGGTTACTAAAGGATTTCCCTTCCGAATGGACGTAATTTCCAGATCCTTCCGACAATACCTGAATCTGGCTAAGGTCTACTGGATTTCCTTCGGTCGAAATTCCCTTGTTTAGCTTAACTGAATCAGCTTCTGTTGCATTAATAACCGGGATCTCCGAACCGGTTTCAACCAGCTTCGCTCCCTCTAGCTTGTTCCCATCAGGAATCGAGATCTCCTGAACATTCGCAACCCCTTCGACACTAGACATAACTTGGTTAATCTCGACAGTTTGAACCGTTTCCGGTTGAGTTTCACCCCGAATAACCGCTTCGACCTCGGCTAAATGTGCGAGTAAAGCGAGGATCTCTTCTTGGTTGACATTCTCCGGAACCTCAACCTTTTGTTTCCCTTCATTGGTGATCTCAGCAGCAACTTTCGCTTCAGTGCTTTCAACTTGCGCTCCGGGTGCTTCCTTTATTTCACCGTCGGTATCAGTTTCTTGATTTTGGTTTGACTGAGACGCTCTTTTTTCAGATGGGGATGGTTCAGCCGCTCTATACTCATCTTTTTTAGGCCCCAGTTTCTCATTGCTCCCGTCGGAAGAACGCGGCTTCTTCGTCCTTTCCTGAAACGAATCGGTTTCGAACTGTTTTTCGCTGGCGCTCTTTAAAAACTGATCGAAATTATTTACGTCGAATTCAGTCTTTTTCTCGGATAAAGAAGTATGTTGAAAATCCTGGGTTGGTTTGAATGAGGTTGCTGCAGGAATAAACGAAAGATTTGACATGTATTCACCTCCTTTTCCTGTAATAAACGCATTTACGCCGATAGGCTCAACACGTTTACTATAGTTATCGGACGGTTTCTACAAATCAATTAGAAGCAATTGTCAAAAGAAGATCAGATATGCCAAACCACGTCTTAATGATGATTACGATCAAGAAATTTATGCCCAAATCTATTTAACGGCTGCGATACTTATTCAACCGATCCTGAGTCAGTTTGGCCAGATATTCAGCTGGCATATTCTCTAAAATCTTTCTCACCTGGCTCTGTTGAAGCTGATCAAAGATCAAATAAATAGTGTCTTCGGGTAATTTTTGAATGACCATCGCCGCATTTTTCGGTTTCATGCTTCCCAGAGTCGCTAGGTAATATTTGAGCTTAGCCTCTTCCTTGGCGAGTACCGCTTTTTGGGCGGGGGAAGGTTTCGCCGTTCCATCCGGTCCAACGGAAACAGGGTGTTCCCTTTCCCAAGCCAATTTTTCAGCTAAAAGTAAGTCTTGTTCTTCTTCCAATTTAACTAAATCTCTCTGAAGCTGCTCTTCTCTGGCTTTTAAGTCCGCTTCCCTTTCGCCCAAAAGTTTGCTACGTTTCTTGCCTAATTGGTAATTCTCGGACAAATCTCCCAAACCTGGAATATAGCTAAGCCCTTGAATAAAAAGGTCTTTAACATTAAGGATACCCATAAAATTCAAAATGCCCAAAAGCAAGCAGACAGCGAGCAATACTATTAATACCCTGCCAAAATTGAAAAAAACCCGGTTCATATTAACTGACCTCCCGGTCTTTAATCACATTATATAAGTTGATTTAAATTTCCTATTTTACTTCACCCTATATTCTGGTCTCTGATAAAGCGCCCTGTCCCCAGTTCATCAAGGAACTTGATTTCCGCGTTTAGTTGTTGGGCTTGATAATCTCGGTAAGCTTTTTCTTTTAATTTTTCTAAAACTTTCTTTTCCTTGGAAGCTTCAATCAGCTTTTGACGGCTCTCGGCAACTTCCTTTTCGCGCTCCCGGAGTTGAAGCGCTGCCGAGTCCACCTGACGGTTAAGCCAGGTTAGATAAAGATGATAATTGTTAGCTTCTTCAGGGTTAATTCTCTGTTGGAACTTCTCCCGGTAAAGCTGGATATTAACTTCTACTTCCTCTTGCCAACGGCACAATTCTAACCTTGCTTTCTCACGGCGCAGTTCAGCCTCACGCAATTCCATTTTCCGTAAATCTTCAACCCTGGTTTTAACTTTCAAGACTGTTTCCAGTTTGAATTTGAATTTATTCATTTTCCGGCGGCGCCCCCCATCATTCCTATCAAACGGGAGGTAGTATCGGAATAAGATACTTTCTCTTCAATCCCCTGCCTTAAAAAATCATTGATGGTTTGAATCATTCCGATTGCTTTATCGATTTGAGGATTGCTTCCTTGCAAATAAGCGCCGATATTGATTAGATCCTGGTTATCCCGGTATGTAGCCAATACGCTCCGCAGCTCGCCGGCTGCCTTGAGATGATCTTTTTTCCCCAATTCTACCATTAAACGACTGACGCTGGCTAAGATGTCAATCGCCGGATAATGATTTTGGTGGGCTAATTCCCGCGACAAAACGATATGACCGTCCAAAATCCCCCGGACCGCATCGGCGATGGGTTCGTTCATATCGTCTCCCTCGACTAATACCGTATATAAACCAGTGATGCTTCCCACATCCGAAGTGCCCGATCTTTCCAATAACCGCGGCAGCATGGCAAATACCGAAGGAGTGTAACCCCGGGTCGTCGGCGGTTCGCCCACTGCCAATCCCACTTCCCGTTGGGCGATGGCAAAACGGGTCACCGAATCCATCATCAAAATAACATCTTTCCCTTGATCACGGAAGTATTCGGCGATTGCGGTAGCCACCATCGCCCCCTTAATCCGGACCAAAGCCGGTTGATCGGAGGTGGCGACTACCACTACCGACCGGGCAATCCCTTCCGGGCCTAAATCACGCTCTAAAAAGTCCCGGACTTCCCGGCCCCGTTCTCCGATTAAACCGATGACATTGATGTCGGCATCAGTATTTCGGGCGATCATTCCCAACAGAGTGCTTTTACCGACGCCGCTTCCGGCGAAGATTCCCACCCTTTGTCCTCGGCCACATGTTAACAAGGAATCGATCGCTCTAACTCCCATAGCCAATGGGGTATTAATCCGTTTCCGGTTGAGGGGATTGGGCGGTGAGGCTTGCAAAGGATAGTACTCTCCGGTTAACAACGGGCCTTTGTCATCATAAGGCCGGCCCAAACCGTCCAATACCCGTCCTAATAGTTCCTGCCCCACTTCCACCTGAAGGTTTTGACCGGTGGCTATGATCTCGCATCCCGGACTGATTCCGGTCATCTCCCCGAGGGGCATCAGCAAAACCCGGCCTGATTTGAAACCGACAACTTCCGTAGAGAGCATTTCGGAGCGATCACTGACTTTAATTAGGCAGTGTTCGCCAAGGTTCACCGCAGGTCCGTCCGCTTCAATGGTTAATCCCACAATTTGGCTGACTCTACCGGTACGCCTAATGGAATCCACCGCTTTGATGGCTTTTAAGTATTTATCGGCGCTAAATGGTTGAACTTCAACCGGGTTCATTGATCTGACCCACCTTTAGGATTTCGTTCATAATCCGCTCCAATTGAGATTTGACCCTGGCATCCACCTTCCCGTGCTCGGTCTCGATAAAACAATCTCCCGGAAGAATCGTTTGATCCCCTTGAATCGCAATCGCCTTTGGTTCACTAAAAACCTCCTGTAAAGACGGGAGATTTTCCTGAAGTAATCCCAGAGCATCCGGATTAATCTTTACTGTAATCGAACCGGCCGTAGCCACCCTGGAGAGTGCTTCCTTAACGATTGATATTAATTGCTGCGGATCGCTTTTTAGCTCGGAACCGATAATCTTTTCGGCAATCCCAGTCACCAATTTTAATAATTCAGCTTCCGAGGAAGCAATCCGCCGGACTCTTTCTTCCTCAGCCTGAGCCAGTATAATAATTGAATTCTTCAAGTTCCCTTCGATTTCTTGTTTTGCTTTGGTTAAACCTTCTTGATATCCGGTTTCCGAACCTTGCCTTTGAGCCTCGATTTTCAAGTTTTCAGCTTCTTGCCGCGCTTGTTTGATGATCCCTTCCGCTTCTTGTTTCGCTTTATTGAGGGTTTCGCCTGCGTCTTGCTGTGCTTTTTCAATTATTCCATCAGCATGCAACTGGGCTTTCTCTTTGATTCGGGCAGCTTCTTTCCGGGCTTGTTCGATAATCCCAAAAGCTTCTTTTTCAGCTGTGTTGGTAATATTGTCAGCCTTTTCCCTGGCTAATTGGGTTAAAACGCTGGCTTCTTGTTTGCTTTGGTCGATTAATTTCTCGGCTTCCAGGTTTATTTTGAATAAATCAACCTCCGGAGTGTCGTTCGTCTCCTCGGTTGTTTCAGATTCCTCCGCTTCATTATCGGGTTTTGCTACGTCAGGTTCATCTGCCTCCATCGCCTGGTTTTCCTCGGGAGGGAAGATGGTCTCCAAGATCTCCTCCAAAGCGGCGGCAGTCTCCTCTTCTGACACGAAAGAGCTATTTTGCGTCGCTTCTTCTTCTTGATTATTAACAAAAAAGGCATCCACATCGACCGGATCCAGCCGACACGGATGAGCCTCGACAAAATGTTGGGATTTGATTATCTTAGACAATCAATTCATCCTCCTTGCCTCTGGAGATGATAATTTCTCCAGAGTCTTCAAGTTGTCGGATGACGTTAACGATCTTCTGCTGGGCTTCCTCAACGTCTCTTAGCCGTACCGGTCCCATATATCCCATGTCTTCCTTGAGCAATTCAACGGCCCGCTTAGACATATTGCGGAAAATTAGGTTCTTAACATCTTCACTGGCGGTCTTCATCGCCATTGCCAAATCTTTGGCGTCAATTTCACGTAGGATCCGCTGTACCGACCGGTTATCGAGCAATACAATATCTTCAAAGACGAACATCCGACGTTTGATCTCGTCGGCCAATTCCGGGTTCTCCTCAGCCAATGCTTCCAAGATCGTTTTTTCAGTTCCCCGATCCACCCGGTTTAAGATCGAAACTACGGACTCGACTCCTCCGGCAATGGTGAAGTCTTGCATCACAAATGAGGAGAGTTTCTTTTCTAAAATCAACTCTACTTCTCGTAGAACATCCGGAGAAGTCCGGTCCATCGTCGCCACCCTTTTGGCGACCTCCACTTGTTGGAGGGGCGGCAAGGCCGAGAGAATTATCCCGGCTTGTTCCGGGGAGAGATAAGCCATTACTAAAGCGATAGTTTGCGGGTGCTCGTTTTGAATAAAATTCAATAACTGGCTCGGTTCGGTCTTCCGCGCAAAATCAAACGGCCTGACTTGCAACGATGCGGTTAACTTGCCGATGATGTCATGGGCTTTATGAGAACCTAGCGCCTTTTCCAAAATTTCACGAGCGGAATCGATTCCGCCTGACAAAATATACTCTTGGGCCAAACAGATCTGGTAAAACTCTTCTAATACCTGATCCTTGATCTCGGCAGGCACACGTCGAATATTGGCAATCTCCAGACTGAGTTCCTCTATTTCGTCTTCGCGTAAATTTTTCATGATACCGGCCGAAATTTCCGAGCCAAGCGACAATAGCAAGATCGCCGCTTTTTGTTTACCGGTAAGTTCTTGTGGTTTTGGCACGGGAGATCACTCCAAGCTTAAGATTCTTCGGAGAGCCAAGCTTTTAATAAGACTGCGACTTCCGTCGGTTTCTCACGGGCAAACTTCTCAATCGCCATTAACCGTTCATTTCTAGCCCTTTCTTCCGGTGTGATTTCAAGGGCGGCAGCTTCTTCGGGCGCGAATTTATCTTCGACCAAGGTATCGATTTTCGAACCAATAATCACGCCTTCGGCGGACAGTTCTTCGCCTAAAATTTCTTTTTCTCTCTTTTCCTTCGCTGCCGGCGAACTGCGGCGGGCAATAATGACAATGGTCAGTAACAAAACCGTTCCGAGAAACGCGGCAATAATAGTGTTCCAAGGGATTTCAATCGGTTTCTCAGGGGCTGGTTTGGTGAATTCAATGGTCTCCACGGTCAATTGGTCGCCCCGTTCTTCCATGATCCCTACTGCGGCGGCAACGGTATTATAAACTTTCTCTTTGGTTAGAGCCGGCAAATTTCCGTCAACCCAAACTCCAACCGTTAGTCGTCTAACCTTTCCGGGCGCGGCAACCCTAAATTCTTCCACTTTGCTAATTTCATAATTGGTTGTCCGTTCCGACTTCTCCGCTTTATATTGAGTTATCCCCGAATCGGTCGCTTTGTATTGTGTAATATTGGTATCGGTTCCGGGAACACCAACGCTGGAGCTTCCCGTTCCTTCATAAGTTTCATATTTCTCCTGTTCGCTGCGGGGGACCCCTTTATCGGCGAAGGACTCACTCTTTTGCTCCTGATAATCCAGATCCAAGTCGGCATTGACTCTTACTACCGCCCGGTTAAACCCGAAGACCTTGGATAACATGCTCTCGACCCGTCGTTCGACTTGGTTCTCGTAATCGTATTTGACGCCAAAAACATCCTGGATCGTGTCCGGTCCCGGCAATCCCCGATTTCCGTTCCGTCCCGGGCGGAGCATTGCTGTCAAATCATTGGCAAAATTATCGATAATGGTGACGTTCTCTTTTTTAACACCGGTGCTGGCTGCGACCAGATTGGCGATGGACTCCACTTGGGCTTGGGTAAGCACTCCCGGGCCCCTTAATTGTAGTTGAACCGATACAGTGCCTTCCGGTTTATCATCGGCAAAGATATATTCGGTTGAATCGGGCAGATTCAATAAAATCTTGGCGTCAAAGATCCCATCCAGCCGCTGTAAGGTTCGGGTCAACTCCCCGGCGATCGCCCTTTGCCGGTTGATTTGATTGGTAAAGTCGGTAGCGCTAAACGAACTTTGGTCGAAAATCTCCCAACCAACCACGCCGCCCCGGGGAATCCCTTCTTTTAATAAATTAGCCCGTACCGAAACCGCGTTGGGGACTTCGATTCCACCACTCACCGAAGTGCGATACGGAATCCGCAGTTCTTCCAGTTTTGAAATGATTTCGCTCCGGTCTTGTTCGGTAAGGCGCGAATATAACAGTTCATAGCGGGGTGTTCTGGCCCACCGAATTCCAAAAAATAATACTCCTAATACCAACAGCAGAACCACCGCAACGATCGTTCGCCGGGTGGTATCCATTTTGTTCCAGAGATTTTTGATCTGGGTTAAAATCTCGTTCACATTGACCTCCTAGAGCTCATACCAAGTGCAATCAAATTTAATCAAAAACTTTATCTAAATCCGGTAATGCCGTTCATCAGGCCATCGGATATGACGACATTAAACAATTTGTATATATACGACAACTAATTATCTTGATTTTGATTGCCTAGGCATTTAGAAGGCGGGTTTAAATCTGGGTTCGCATAATCTCCTGATATGCTTCCAGTACTTTATTCCGGAGCTGCAAGGTAAAATCAAAGGCTAACCCGGCTTTTTCGGCCATGACCATTGCCTGATGCAAATACTCCAGATTACCGGAGGCCATCTCGGCATTGAGTTCTGATGATTTGATCTGCAGCGCGTTGACT
>JBLNDC010000442.1:0-6059 GCA_050261255.1 Bacteroidota bacterium | reverse complement strand
AAAACCTATTCTCCCGCTGAGGCGCAAAGGCGCAGAGAAAAACCAATATGGGCTATTCTGGATGACCAATACCTCAGCGCCTCCGCGCCTCTGGGGGAGATAAAATAGGCTTGCTTAACTTCTATTTTCATTCTTTAACGTGCCCCGGTGGGCCGGGGTGGGCGACTACTTAGAAAATGCTATCGACCATTGTTGCCACGTAGTGGCTAACAACTACTTGTCGATCCACGTCAACTTATTTTCATAATTACGCTTGGGTCCCTTGCGATTAAAAACATTTTAACGCTTAGGAGGTTGACGTGGACGACCATCTCCTGGCTTCTAACTTCTCTACTCCTGACTACCTAATAATCCCTGCCCGATTCACAGGCCAGAAACGCCACCAAGCGTTACCTTTAATGTTTTCAAGCGGCAATGGTCCCCAATAACGACTATCTTGGCTGTTATTCCGATTATCTCCCATTACAAATACATTGCCATCCGGGATAATATAAGGGCCAAACTCTTTAATCGGAGCGCGGTCAGGAGAAATATACGGTTCCGGTAAGGGTTGGTCATTAATATTGACCACTCCGTCGTGAATTTTAATTGTTTCTCCCGGTAAGCCAATAATCCTTTTTACAAAATCATCTTTGACACCGGCCCGCGCCGGAGGCTTGAAGATCACAATCTCGTAACGCTGGGGCGTTTTAAACCAATAAGCGGTTTTATTCAACAAAAATCGGTCCTGAACCTGAATTGTCGGCACCATTGACGGTGATGGGACAAATCGGGACTCCAGAAAAAAAGTGCGAATTATTAAAAACAAGATAATCGCCGGGACTACAACTTCAACCACATCTCTCACCAAACGGGACATGGTATATTTTTGGGGGGTGTTTGAAGAAGATTGGGATGTTTTCGATGGTTTCTTCGGCATGGTTTCACCTCAAATTTTAATAGGCGGGTCTAAGTTTATCAACCCGTAAAGCTTGAATGATGTAATGTTTTATTATAACGAAGCTACGTTATAAAAATTTCAGCAGGTCAATTATAACATATCACCGGATTAAAAAAAACTTTTTGAGGATAATAGTACGGTGGGAAGTTTAGCGGGGATCGTTTCTGGCAAAAGTTCCTCCTTCTGCCAACTGCGAAAGAGTAACTAATCGAAATCCCTTTTTGCGAAGTCCGGAGATAATTCCGGGAAGGGCTAGATGGATTTCGCGACTGGAATCACTGGCGTGACAAAGAATGATTGCGCCGGGGAAAGCGCGTTTTAAAACCCGATCGATCATATAATCAGGCCCGGGATTTTTCCAATCAAGGGAATCAACCGACCAAATTACAGTTTCAAAGCCAAGTTCTCGAGCGGTATCAATTACTAAATCATCATAGTCTCCGTTAGGAGGCCTAAAGTATGGAGTAACCCTGTCAACGACCGACAATAAGTCGCGGTGCGCCTTAGCAATATTCTCTTTAACCTCTTCTTTTGAATACTGGCTCAGATTCAAATGCCGGTCTCCATGACTGGCGATTTCATGCCCTTGATAATAAATGGCTTTTACAGCGTCGGGATGTTTAACCGCCCATGGCCCGGAGAGAAAAAAGGTTGCTGGAGTTTGCTGTTCCTCAAGCACTTTTAAAACCAACGGCAACGTCTTTTCACCCCAACTGATATCAAAGGTGAGACAAATATCAGGCGCTTTTTTCTTCACATAAAAGATGGGCATTTCCCGGGCTAATAATCCGATAGCCGGTAAATCGTTTACTGAAATTCTCCCTGTCAAATAGCCCAATCCAAAAGTAAGTAAAAGGCAAATCACTAAAAGAATTGTCTTTTTAACGTAAAATACCATTTTCCGGTCCCTCCCGTGATAATCTATTCCGCATTATACAGGGAAAGAACCGAATAAGTATAAATAAAGAATGGACCCCGGCGGGATCCATCCTCATTCTTTAAATTTTACTTTTTAGCAACGGCATCCTTCAAGGCTTTACCAGCTTTGAATACCGGTACTTTCCGGGCGGCAATTTTGATCTCTGCGCCGGTTTGAGGATTACGGCCTTTCCGGGCCTCTCTCTTACGGACTTCAAAACTACCGAAACCTACTAATTGCACTTTCTCACCTTTAGACAAAGCTTGAGTCATAGCGTTGATGACTGCATCAATGGCTTTGCCGGAATCTTTTTTGGTTAAACCACTCTTCTCGGCAACTTTATCGATGAGTTCGGTTTTGGTCATTAACAATTCACCTCCTTCCGAAAAAAGTGGAAATTTCTTTCTTTAATTTTCAGGTTAACCTTGGTAAAATCTACTATTACCTTTTATTCTAGATTTTTCCCTTATCTCCTGCTTTTCAAACCAAAAAATCATAACTTTTTTCAACTCACCACTGGGTTTGAGCCATTCTTGCAGCTAAAACGGTTTTAGAAATACTTTAAAATAAAAAAATTTTTGTTAAGTCAATAAAAATATCTATTCGAAGTAATAGAGCAAAATTAAAAATGGTCTTGAGTAGACCATTTTTTACTAAGCTTGGAAATTTATCTAATTTTAAAGAATGATACAGATTAAACCGCCGCTACCTTCGTTCAAAATCTTAGTTAAAGTTTCTTGTAGCTTTTCTTGTGCGTTTTCAGGCATTCTCGCTAATTTGGACTGAATTCCTTCTTTAACCAAATCATTCATTGATTTGCCAAAGAAATCGGTCTGCCAAATCCGAGATGGATCTTTTTCAAACTCTTCAGTTAGATATTGAAGGAATTCTTCGCCTTGCTTTTCTGTCCCGACAATCGGCGAAATTTCCGTCATAATATCTACTTTAATCATGTGGATCGAAGGAGCGCTTGCTTTTAATTTTACTCCGAAACGGTTGCCATGTTTGATTAATTCCGGCTCGGCCAGAGTCAGTTCATTCAATAGCGGTTGGACCACTCCGTAACCCTGATCTCGGACCTGTTGCAATGCGACGGCCACTTTGTCATATTCCCTTTTGGCGACTGATAATTCCCGGATTAACCTCATTAAATGATGGTCCCCGCTAATGGTGAATCCCGATATTTCCTCCAAAACCCGATAGAATAAATCCGGCGGAGTCTCCATGGTAATCCGGACCGAACCACTTCCTAGACTCAAGTTATCCAGCCTGACATTCTGAACATCATCCAGTCCGCGTAAAAGATTGACAGCCCCTTCCACATCGCGTACCCGATCTAAATTAGAGACAGCCGTATACGCACCATTTTCAAACCTAGACCGAAGCCAATGCTCACCGGAGAGCTCTTCCACCCATTTCGGAAATTCGATCTGGATTTCCCGTACCGGAAACATGTACAGCAATTCTTGAAGGACGCTTTCGATATCAGTGGAAGTCATTTTTAAACAATTTACAGCTAAAACCGGCACCTGATATTTTTGCTGCAATTCCCCAACCAGTTCTTGGGTTTCAAACTGCTCTGGATGGGTTGAATTAACTATTAACACAAATGGTTTACCCAAGCCCTTCAATTCGCCGACTACCCGTTCCTCCGCCGAAAGATAGTCAGCTCTAGCAATGTCCGTAATGCTTCCGTCGGTGGTGATTACCAGTCCCACAGTTGAATGATCGTTGATAACTTTTTGGGTTCCCATTTCAGCGGCTTCTACAAAACTTACCGGTTCAGCCCGCCATGGGGTGAGTACCAGCCGGGGGCCATTCTGGTCTTCATATCCGACTGCTCCCCCAACGGCATATCCTACACAGTCAACCAACCGTACCCTAAAATTGATGTTATCCGCTATTTGAACTTCAACTGCTTCACTGGGGACAAACTTGGGTTCGGTAGTCATAATAGTTCGTCCGCTCCCACTTTGAGGAAGTTCATCTTGAGAACGTTCCCGATCATAAACATTGCTAATATTCGGTATAACCAACATTTCCATAAACCGCTTGATAAATGTCGACTTCCCTGTCCGTACCGGACCGACTACCCCGATATAAATATCTCCACCGGTACGCTCGGCGATATCTTGGAAGTTATCATACCTCTCCATCTGTTTCCCCCCTTTTGATAAATTATTTATTGCTACTTTGTTTAGAAACGTCTTCAAACATTAAGTAAAAGACTTGATTCAACAAAGTAGTCTTTAATGGGAATTTAGTCATCCCCCCCTTGGTACCGCTGTCCATGCTAATTAACAATATATATATATTGGTGGTCTACTCTCAATATAACTACTATTCTTAAGCAAACTGTTAAACTCCAAATTGAGACCGACCATCAAAACAAATGGTTTAACAATTCATAGTTTATCCTGCCATAAAAAAAGAGCTCCCAAAGGAGCTCATTATACATTTTTTCTATTTCCAAGAGTAAGTCGCAAAAACAACCTCTTCCATTTCGTGAGTTTTCATCCGTTCCATTAATTGAGTTACCCCTTCCTGAGGCGACAGGTTTTCAAAGAGAATTTGATAAGTGATGAAAGTGATCGGCATCTCTATCTTGGCTTGCTTGGCTATTTGGTAAGCTGCTTTAGTAGTACTGACTCCTTCGACAACCATTTTGGTAGAGCCGACAATATCAGCCAGGCTCCTGCCTTTGCCTAATTCCCTGCCGGCCCAGGCATTCCGGCTATGCTTGCTGGAGGCGGTGACAAAAAGATCGCCCATGCCCGAGAGTCCGGCGAAGGTAGGCGATTGGGCGCCTAAAGCTAATCCCAAACGTGACATTTCCGCCAATCCTCTTGTAACCAAGGCAGCTTTGGTATTATCGCCAAACCCCAAACCATCGGAAATTCCAGCAGCTAAGGCGATAATGTTTTTTAAGGCCCCTCCTAATTGGACTCCGATTCGGTCCGGATTGGTATAAACTCTAAAGACATCGGAAATCAACAGATCTTGGACCTCCTCGGCAAATTTCAGAACCGGAGTAGCGACTACCGTGGCTGAAGGGATTCGCCTGGCAACCTCTTCGGCATGGTTTGGCCCAGATAAGGTTAAGATTGCATTCGCATCAACCATCGGCAATTCTTCAGCTAATACTGTGGTTAGTATATCAAGGCTTTCCGGATCAAGACCTTTGGAAACGCTAATCACGATCGCTTCCGGATTTAGATAAGCCGCCATCTGTTTAGCTACACTTCGCACCCATTGACTAGGCACAGCGATAAAAATAAACTTCTTTCCGGAGACCACTTCCTTAATTGAATTACTAGCATGGAGTGTCTCGGGTAATTCTACGCCTGGTAAAAAAATATGGTTCGTATGTTGTTGATTGATTTCCGCAACCACTTCCGATTCCAGGGCCCAGATTTGGACCTGGTGCCCCTTCTCGGCGCAAAGCTTCGCCAGAGCAGTTCCCCATCCGCCGCTTCCGATAATCCCAATCATCCTTTATCTGCTCCCTTTCTTTTATTATATAAAATGCGATGTTCCTTGCCTTGAAACAACCTTTGCAGATTGGACTTATGTCGATACACAGCTAAAATTGCGGTTACTGCTGCAAAAACCAATTTATAATAATCACCGTTATAACTAATGAAGACCGAGATCGGATAGGAGAGCGCCGCTAAAATTGACGCCAGCGAAACAAAACCGGAAAGGACAAAAGCAATAATCCAAACCGGCAATACAATTAATAGACTCTTGGAAGTCAACCCGATAATCACCCCTAAGGATGTGGCGATCCCTTTTCCACCCCGAAAACGGGTATAAATCGGCCAATTATGCCCGATAATTGCTGCAATCCCCGACAAAATCGCAAAGTCAAACCCACCGATATTTCCGATCAGCTTTCCTCCTAAGATAACGGCGATGATACCTTTAAGGGCGTCGCCTATCAAAACGACAGCCGCATAAAACCAACCCATCGCGCGAAAGACATTCGTTGCTCCAATACTACCGCTTCCTTGGCCACGTAAGTCCACATTTTTAAAATAAGCCACAATGTCGCCGGTAGTAATCGAACCGATTAGATAACTCAACAAAAAAACTAATATTTGGACCAATAGATCATTCGTTTGAAACACGTCCTTCACTCCTGTTGAATAGAATTATCTTTCTTCGCTTTCATCTGAAACCGAATCGGAGAGCCGATGA
>JBLNDC010000441.1:0-4045 GCA_050261255.1 Bacteroidota bacterium | reverse complement strand
AGCGCCGGAGCAACCAGGGAATATATCGATCCGATTCGTTTTATTTCCAATAACTCTTCCGGCCTTATGGGGGTAAGCATTGCTAGGGCTTGCCGGGACATGGGTGCCGACGTTACATTGGTTTTGGCTAATTCTCCTTTGGATGTTAATGGGGTCAAAATTATCAGGGTGGATACTGTCGCCCAAATGCGCGAAGCAATGATTCAAGGTTTTAAGGATGCCGATTACGTTTTTGCCGCTGCAGCTGTATCCGACTATAAACCCAAGGAGTATCACCAATCGAAAATTAAAAAGACCGGCGAGTCAATATCGGTTGAATTTGAAGAAAATATCGATATTTTGGCGGAACTCGGCCGGTTAAAACAACAGCAGGTGTTAATCGGTTTCGCTGCCGAAAGCGATAATCTAGTTGCCAATGCCCGTTCCAAGCTTGAAAAGAAGAACCTGGACTTGATTATCGCCAACGATCTATCCAATTTTGCTTCGAAAGACGGAAAAGTTTGGATTATTGCCCCCGGCAAAACAGTTGAATTGGAGAAGAAGCCCAAGGAAGATTTGGCTTATGACATTGTCAGTACTATTCTTAAGGTTGGTGGGTGATCAATGGATGCGACCAGTCATACCAGTTTTGGTTTTATCGGCGCCGGAAAGGTGGGGATCAGTCTAGGCGCATACTTTAAGAGCAAAGAGCTTGATGTAGTCGGTTATGTTAGCCGTAATCCGGAATCAGCCCGTAAGGCGGCTTCAATAACTTCCACTAGTTCTTTAACTTTAAAAGAACTTGCGGCAAAATGCAACATGATCTGGATTACTACACCGGACGATCAGATCGAAAAAGCCTGGAATGAATTGGCCCAATCTGAACTCCAAGGGAAGTTAATCTGTCATACCAGTGGCGCAAAGGATTCAAGTGTTTTTTCGGGAATCGCAGCGAAAGGAGCTTTTGGATATTCAGTCCATCCCATGCGCGCATTCCCTGATATAACTGGAAAGATTGAAGACCTGGATACAACTGGTTTTACGTTGGAAGGCGACCCAACTTATTTTCAACAGTTTCAGCAGTTATTTTCAAGGTTGGGAAATAAACTTTTTATTATTGACCGGAAGCATAAGCCAATGTATCATTTGGCCAATGTGATGGCGACCAACCTTATATTGGCCTTATTAAGTATTGCAACGGAATATCTTTCGGAATGCGGCCCTTTTAGGGATGAACCGCTTGAAGCGCTGATGCCGATGGTTGAAAAAAATTTGACAAATTTAAAACATAGCGGTTTTATCAACGCTTTGACCGGCCCGGTGGAACGAAACGATTTGGGAACGGTTAAAAAACATCTTGAAGTGATTACTCCGAAGGATTCGTGCCTTTATCAAATACTCACACAAAAGTTACTTGATTTAGCTGAAAAGAAACACCCGGATCAAGACTATACTTATCTGCGGCAGATATTGGAGACCGGTGGATTAAACTAATAAGGGAGAGCGGTTTGTGTGAAAAAGAGCGTCACTACTTTTTTGAAGGCTAAAAAAGAAGGGAAAAAGCTGGCCTTACTGACGGCATATGATTATTCTTCGGCAAAACTGGTTGATTCTTGTGAGATCGACGGGATTTTAGTAGGGGATTCTTTAGGGATGGTTTGTTTGGGGTATAAAGATACTTTACCGGTAACTATTGAGGATATGATCTATCATACCAAAGCCGTATCCCGAGGTGTGGAAAATGCGTTGCTAATCGGTGATATGCCTTTTATGTCCTACCACACTTCAACCCATGAAGCGATCCGTAATGCCGGGAGATTGGTCCAGGAAGCCAATGCTCAAGCGGTGAAACTTGAAGGAGGAGCCCGGGTTCTGCGGCAGGTTCGGGCGATAGTCAACTCCCAAATACCGGTTATGGGGCATCTCGGTTTGACACCGCAATCAGTCAATGTATTCGGTGGATTTAAAGTGCAAGGCAAAGATAAGGATGCCGCCGCTCAACTGATTGAAGACGCCGAAAGACTGGAAGACGCGGGTGTTTTTGCGATTGTATTGGAATGCATCCCGGGGGAACTTGCCGCCAGGATCACAGCGGCGGTTTCAGTTCCTACCATTGGTATTGGAGCGGGGGCAGGTTGTGATGGCCAAATTCTAGTTTATCATGATATATTGGGACTTTATTCGGATGTCAGGCCGAAGCATGTCAAAGTATTTGCAGAGGCCGGTAAAGTTATCCGAGAGGGTATTAACGAGTATGTTGAACAAGTAAAAAACTCTACCTTTCCCGGCAAAGAGCATTCGTTTTAACGGTAAGATTTAATGTTTTACTCACTTTATTGATTTTTTAAATGGAATTAAGGTGAAAAGATGATTACAGCTGAATCGATTTTAAAGGTAAGAGCATTGACCCAATCATGGAAAAAACAAGGGTTATCAATTGGTTTTGTACCAACTATGGGTTATTTGCATGACGGTCATACTTCATTGATCAATAGGGCAAGGCGCGAAAATGATAAAGTGGTAGTGAGTATTTTCGTGAACCCGACTCAATTCGGCCCCAACGAAGACTTTGAAAAATACCCTAAGAGTCTGGAACGAGATCGGGAAATATGTGAAAGAGCCGGTACGGATCTGATTTTTGCGCCTTCGGTCGCTGAAATATACCCGTCAAAGAATCTGGCCTTTGTAGATATTTCAGAACTGGATCAAGGTTTATGCGGAGCGAAACGTCCGGGCCATTTTCGGGGTGTCTGCACGGTTGTCTCGAAATTGTTCAATATTGTAATGCCGGACCGGGCGTACTTCGGGGAGAAAGATGCGCAGCAACTGGCCATTATCCGCTGGATGACCGAGGATTTGAATTTTAATATTCAAATTGTTCCATGTCCCACAGTGCGGGACCAAGATGGTTTAGCTTTAAGTTCGCGAAATTCGTATTTGTCGGAAACCGAGCGCAAGGCGGCCCGGGTGATTCCCGAGAGTCTTGACTTGGCCCGTCAAGCCTTAGTCGACGGTGAGACGGATGCAAATGTAATTAAAGGTATAATTTCCGAAAAAATTACGACCGAACCCCTTGCCACTATCGACTATATCGAAGTGGTGGATTCATCTTTATTAAAACCGGTCGTTCAAATCGACAAGCCGGTCCTTATCGCTGTGGCTGTTTTCATCGGCGGTACCCGGCTGATTGATAATTTTTCTTTTAAGGAAGGTTCCTGATGATTTTAAATATTTTGAAGTCAAAGATTCACCGGGCTGTGGTTACCGAGGCCAATCTCAACTATATCGGCAGCATCACGATCGATCAAAATCTGATGGAAGCCGCCGGGATTTTTGAGTACGAACAGGTGCAAATTGTGAATATCAATAATGGCCACCGTTTTGAGACCTATTGCATTGCCGGAGAGCGCGGTAGCGGAGTAGTCTGTCTAAACGGCGCCGCCGCCAGGCTGGTCTGTGTCGGGGATCAAGTGATCATCATGGCCTATTGCCAGATTGATTCGGAAAATGTAAAGCGACATCTCCCGAAGATTGTATTTGTAGATGATCTTAACCGGGTTACGGAAACATGTGATCGTGAGGAACATGGGCAGGAAAGATAGGATGATTTGAATAGTGCAAAAAAGCTTAGTGATTTTTTTTGGAAAAACCGGGGCCGGGAAAAGTTATGCCGCTAAAATGTTTGCCGAAGAGTTCGGCTATTATTTTTATGACGCGGACCTCGATTTAACCGATGAAATGCGGGAGGCTATCGTTTCTGGCCAAGTTTTCACGGATGGGATGAGGTCCAGGTACTTTGAGATCATTCAAGGAAAAACAAAGGAATTGCTGAAGTTGAACTTAAAAGTAGCTTTAGCTCAGGGCTTTTTTAAAAATAAAAACCGGAGCAAGTTTAGCGAAGCATTTCCTTTTGCGAAATTCATCTGGGTGGATGCTGATGACTTAGTTCTGGAGCAGCGAATCCTGGAACGGAATAGCAGCGTGACTTTGGAATATGCCCGAAAAATCAATCAATTATTCGAACCACCCGATTTTAGCTGTGAAAAGCTCTTTAATAACCAAGGGC
>JBLNDC010000440.1:0-4822 GCA_050261255.1 Bacteroidota bacterium | reverse complement strand
TTTTATGCAATCTAGAATAAACATCAAACCATAAAAATTACGTTAAATGCTTTAAAATATTTCTACCACGAAGAGCACGAAGACGGGGGGAAGCAAATCCATTCTTCCCGTTACCCTTCGTGTCCTTCGTGACCTTCGTGGTGAACATCTCATTTTCATCCTTTGACGTGCCCCGGCTAGCCGGGGGGCGACTGCTCAGAAAGTGCTATCGACTATTGTAACCATTCGCTAACCATGCATAACTCGGCACGCGAAACGAATCAATCTTTTTTAATTAACTTTAATAACCAGGCCATGTTTTCAGCCAAAGTTTCCATGGTTTTAAGACCTTCGGCATCGGAATCCACATCCCCCGGTTCCCGCCCAATGCCTAAGTTCCAGTAATTTGAACCAGGGACGATCATTTGATTGATCAAGAAAAAGTCGTTAATGGCATTAAAAACATTAATTGCCCCAGCCCGGCGAAAAACTGCGATCGCCGCGCCGACCTTACGTTGCAATAGGTTTCCGTTTCTACGTGAAACATAACCGGCCCGGTCGATCAAGGCCTTAGTCTCCGCAGTCATGTTTGCGAAATAAGTCGGGGAACCGATGATAATACCGTCGGCAGCATCCATTTTGGCGATGCTCTCATTAACTAAGTCGTCATTGAAGACGCACTTTTTAACGGGGTTTTGTCCGCACCAGCCGCAAGCGGCGCAACCCCGCATTGCATGGCCTCCGATTTGGACCATTTCCGTTTCAATGCCGTGTTTTTTTAATGTATTCAATACATGGTTAATCATTATGGCTGTGTTCCCATTCCGGCGGGGACTGCCGTTAAAGGCGACAACCTTCATTTCCGAACCACTCCCGTCTAATTGTAAATAAGTAACATTGCATGTTTATTCCATTATAAACGAAATAGTCCATTGGTTTCAATTTATTATCAACCCAAAAGATATTGTCATACAAAAAGAGTCGGTATATACAAGTAATAAAAAATAGTGTAGTATTATATTTGGGAGTTTTTAGTTCATTGAATCAAGACTACCGCTATCTTTGTAAGTCTTTTGACATAATTTATGAAAAACGTATTTTTGTAATCTTAGAACGAGTTAAATCGTTCTAAAAAAATAAGAGGAGGAGTCAAATGAAACGGACGGTTTTGGTTTTGGTTGCAATTTTTATGGTCAGCGCTTTAGTTCTAACCGGTTGTGGCGAAAAAACTTCGGATGTCATTAAAATCGGAGTTTTTGAACCGATTACCGGCGCTAACGCTGCCGGAGGGCAGTTGGAGGTAGAAGGCATTAAACTTGCTAATCAACTATACCCGGAAGTTTTAGGCAAGAAAGTTGAATTGGTGATCGCCGACAACAAATCCGATAAGGTTGAAGCAGCCACTGCCGCCGCGCGGTTGGTGGAAAAAGAGAAAGTGACCGCCATTATCGGAAGCTGGGGAAGTTCATTATCAATGGCTGCCGGAGATATCGTCAAGAAACGGAAAGTGCCGGCAGTGGGCGCTTCTTGTACCAACCCGCTTGTTACCAAGGACAACGAATATTACTTCCGCGTTTGTTTTATCGACCCGTTCCAAGGCACAGTAATGGCCAACTACGCTTTTAATAAACTCAACGCTAAAAAAGCGGCAATCGTCCAAGAGGTTTCCAATGACTATGCGGTTGGCTTAGCCAATTTCTTCACCGAAAGCTTTAAAAAACTCACCAATGATCAGAATTGTATCGTTGCGGTAGCAAATTATAATACTGGAGACCAAGATTTTTCGGCCCAACTGACTAATATTAAGGCAAAGAAACCGGATGTGATCTTCGCCCCCGGAAACTTTACCGAATCCGCGTTAGTGATCAGCCAAGCCAGGAAACTCGGAATTACCTGCCCGATTATCGGCGGAGATACTTGGGAGACCCAAGAATTTTTGGATATCGGAAAAGAAGCGGTTGAGGGCGCAGTCTTCTCCACCTTCTTCGCTACTGAGAAACCGATTACCGAAGAATCTCAGAAGTTCCTGGACGAATATCGTAAGCAATATCAGAAAGAGCCGGCCGCTGTAACAGCCTTAGGCTATGACGCTTACATCCTGATTTTGGATGCGATTAAACGGGCTAATTCCACCGACAGAGTAAAAATTAGGGAAGAATTGGCAAAGACCGAGAATTTCCCGGGAGCTGCCGGCATCATTACCCTTGATGAAGACCGCAATGCCATTAAAAACGCTGTTATTAAACAGGTTAAAGGCGGTAAATTCACTTATCTTGATACCATCGAAGTCCAATAATAGTCTCCTATTTGTTGCAGGAGATTCGATTCAAGGCTCGAATTAGTATATGTCACAATCGGATTCAGGTTTCTCCGAACCTATTGCGGCATATCCTTGATTGATGAAATGAAGAAAATATTACTCTTTAACCTTTCATATCCTGGTTTAGGGATGTGAAATAAAATAAAATTTCTTTATTTCACATAGAACCTGGGACCGGAATTTCGAAGCGGGCTGAACCGTCTCGGTTTCGAATCCCGGGTTCTCTTTTATAAAAAGGGCATGGTTTTTTTATTATTTTTTTGGTGGTGTTTGCATGAATTTCGACCTTTTTTTACAGCATCTTTCAAATGGTATCTCCTTAGGCAGCCTTTATGCTCTGATTGCCATCGGCTATACCATGGTCTATGGCATCCTGCGCCTAATCAATTTTGCTCATGGTGATATTTTCATGATGGCGACTTATTTTGCTTTTTTTGGAGTATTGACCTTTGGGGTGCCATGGTATATTACTTTCCCGGCGGTGTTGATTCTCACCGCCTTATTGGGAATGACGGTGGAAGTAACAGCTTACCAACCGTTACGGGACGCGCCTAAGATTTCGATATTAATCTCAGCTATTGGCGCCTCTTTTCTTTTAGAAAATCTGGCGACCGTTCTTTTTGGCGGCGTGCCGAAACCTTTTCCAACCCCGAAAGTCTTTACCGATGTAATCCAAATCGGTACGGTTTCCATTCAAAAATTGACTTTTTACATCCCGGTGGTCGCGATTGGTTGCCTAATCTGCCTAGTGTACTTGATTAATAAGACTAAAACCGGAATGGCGATGCGGGCGGTATCGAAAGACCATGAAACGGCCAGGGTGATGGGAGTAAATGTCGACCGGACAATCCGCGCCACTTTTGGTCTGGGATCGGCCCTGGCGGCGGTAGGCGGAATTATGTGGGGGTTAAAGTTCCCGCAAATCGCGCCTCTAATGGGCGTGATACCGGGACTTAAATGTTTTATAGCCGCGGTAATCGGTGGGATCGGCAACATCAAAGGAGCGGTGATCGGCGGGTTTATCCTCGGCATCGGAGAAATCATGTTAATTGCATTTTTACCCGATTTAACCGGATACCGGGACGCTTTTGCCTTTGTTTTGCTAATTGTAATTTTATTGTATAAACCCACCGGAATAATGGGCGAAAAACTTACGGAGAAGGTGTGACCCATGAGAAACAGAGACCGGACCTTAACTGTGATTTCCATTTTATTACTGGTGATCTTTCTCTTTCTGGCGGAGAACTATTTAGATCTGTATATAGTACGTATCCTTAATGTTTGCGCGATTTACGCCATCTTAGGCATGAGCATGAACTTGATTAACGGCTTCACCGGCTTGTTTTCATTGGGCCATGCCGGTTTTATGGCGGTAGGGGCTTACGTCACCGCGCTATTAACCATGTCGCCTTCGGTAAAAACCCAGATTTTTTATATGGCCCCCCTGATCAAGCCTTTGGATGTGATAACCCTGCCGTTTCCGGTAGCCTTATTATTAGGCGGCATATTGTCGGCCTTAGTCGGCTTTTTCATCGGCGCGCCGGCCTTGAGGTTGAAAGGCGACTACCTTGCTATCGCCACTTTGGGCTTTGCCGAGATTATCAGGGTTATTTTCACCAATACCCAAAGGATAACCAATGGCGCTTTAGGATTAAAAGGAATTCCGGCGACCACCAATTTATGGTGGAGTTTTGGAGGAGTAGCAATAACGGCTGTAATTTTATTGTCGCTGATTAACAGCAGTTATGGCAGGGCTTTCAAGGCGATTCGGGAAGATGAAGTCGCTGCTGAAAGTATGGGGATCGACCTCGCGCGGCATAAGAATCTATCCTTTGTTACCGGCGCTTTTTTTGCGGGGATCGGCGGCGGATTGCTCGGTAATTTATTGGGAACCATCGATCCCAAGATGTTCACCTTTACGTTTACTTTTAATATTTTATTGATTATCGTGTTAGGCGGGATGGGAAGCATCTCCGGAAGCATTATTTCTGCTTTCATTGTTACAACTGCTCAGGAAGTGTTGCGGTTTTTGGATGAATCGCTTAACCTCGGTTTTATCGTGCTCACCGGGAAAGTTGGAATGCGGATGGTAGTTTTCTCCGCATTGTTAATGTTGGTGGTTATCTTTTACCGGCATGGATTGATGGGGACTAATGAGTTCAGTTGGGAAAAGCTTTTAAGTTGGAAGCCGCCCTTTTGCCGTTTCGGTAAAGGAACTATGGCTAAAGGGGGTAAGACGAACTAATGCCGCTACTTAAAATTGACCGGATTACCATGCAATTTGGCGGTTTAACCGCAGTTAAAGATATGGAGTTGGAATTAAACGAAGGCGAGATTGTAGCGTTAATCGGGCCGAACGGCGCCGGTAAGACAACTGTTTTTAACATGGTCACCGGCGTCTATAAACCCACTGAGGGACGGATCGTTTTCAGGGATCAGGAAATAACCGGATTGAGGCCGGATCTAATCACTAAACTTGGTATTGCCCGTACCTTTCAAAACATCAGGCTTTTTAAAGGTTTA
>JBLNDC010000439.1:0-3961 GCA_050261255.1 Bacteroidota bacterium | reverse complement strand
GCCCGGAAGGCCGCGATTGGCCCGAATTTAGGGGGATGTCGTAGAACGTCCGCGGGTTTGAGACGTTGACGAGCTTACCGTTACAGCGGTTAGCGAGTCAATGTGGGCGCGCTGGCTTCATGAATTAGCTTCTTTGATTCAACACCTTGAATTTGTTTGCCTCTTCGAATACTCATCTTCGAAAAACCGCGCCCCGTAAGCTCAAACTCGGTGTTAGATGATCGTATCAGGCCATGGACAGCGGGTATTCACTTTCACGCTGGCTGAACTAGGATGGTTAGCCAGTCGGCATTCAGTACAATACCATCTTAACATCTTCCCTGTATTGGCAAACGAACTGTAAAGTTCTTAATAAAGGCATTTGCTCAGAAATAGCATTTGATTGAATCTTCTTATCTTTGACCGCTTCAAATATTTCGCTTATGAATTCAGATAAGAGCTTTATTTTTCCTCCACCAACCGTTTGATAATTTGCTTTACTTGCAAATACAAGAACCGCATATTGATCAATAATGGTCCCCGGTTCAATTAAACCTTCCAATAATTCCGGAATATATTTGCGACCATACTCGAATTTTTTCGAATATCTTTTTTCCCTCTCATCCCAACTATCTGCGTCTGTAGAAGGTTCCAAGTGAACAACATGCTTTCCCACGGGGTGAAATGCAACTATATCTAATTCGGTTTCATAACCGCCTTTGTCACGTTTACCAACCCAAACATTATTCCTTACAAAATAGCCTTGATATTCATACCATTCTCTTAATAGTTGTTCTGCAAAATTGTTTGCCAAATTTATCAGCCCTTTTCCCTTCAAAAATAACTTTTATTAAAACTCACTTTCAATTTTTTCTTCCCTTTAAATAATAGACATCTTTGAACGGCTCCGATATGTCCGTGCCCACGATGGGCCGGACACGCTGGCCTGATATGTCATCTAACGTCTACGAGTTGCAGAAGCCGTTCCGCCTTACATAGCTCTTATGTTAGGCGGAACGGTTTGGGTCGGAACGTCGGAAGTGCCCAAATTTTTTCTAACCGACGCGGAGCCTGCAACTCGTTGTTAAACGCCGTAACCTCCATCCAATCAACAGCCAGGGAGGGCGTCGTCTTTTTGTTTTTCTATTATTGGTTTTTTTATTTCTTCTTTTAAATCTAAAATATACTTAAAACCTCTATGCTCTGACCACAGTTTTTCAGGAAGCTGAACAATCCGACACATATCATTGCATTTTAAACTAAGAAGCATTGCAGTAAAATCCTCACAATAGGAAAATACATTATAAAGTATAACTTCCATGTATTTAACTACCGCGCATTTCTTTTCTTTAAGTGATGGTGCATAAATATTAATCTTTTCATCTTCCCCAACAGTAACACTAAAATTTGTTATTTCAAGCTCTTCATGTTCAACCATACCCCTTATATCAATGAGTTCTTTTACCCAAACCCTATCTTCCCTTAACATTTTCATATAATTTTTATCATTGGCAAATAGTTCATCTAAACGTTTATTGAAAGTTTTATGGTCTTTCAAATTCTCATCAAGTATAATTTCTGCAATTTTCTTTATTCTGCGTATAGTAATCACACATCTTATTAAAAATTCTTGAAGAAGTCCCTGCAATTCAAGTGATGGGTCATCATATTGAATGGCTATTTTATCTATCTTGAATCCTATCCCAGATTTGATCTTATTAACTGCTTCATTGAGCACTTCATTATATTTTTTAAAGTACTTTTCTGCTTTTAGAAGATCTGTTCCGCAATCAAATAAAACTTTCTTTAACTCTTCTTGTTTTTCTTTCGATATATGTATTATATTTGTAGCCAACATTTCTGCGAATTGAAGCATTAGCCTATTAACTATAGGGTTATCTGTACCCTCATCCATAAATTTTACGAATTGAAATTCCGGCTTTTGCATTCTTTTATCTCCACGGTTTTACCACGGCATCACGATGATGCCATGGGCTTAATTTAGCGGCTATGGCGTTTAACGTCCACGAGTTGCAGAAGCCGTTCCGCCTTACTTAGCTCTTAAGTTAGGCGGAACGGTTTGGGCCGGAGCGCTGGAATTACCCAGATTCTTCCCAAACCGGCGCGCAGCCTGCAACTCGTTGTTAAACGCCGTAACCGCCACCCAATCAACAGCCATGGAGGGCATCAGTATTTTTTCCTTTTTTTCCTTACAGAATAACAAGGAATTCTATTTGACTTTTCTGCCATTGCTTCAATTTTGCTGGTAGAATTTATAATTTCTCTTTTTATTTCTTCTAATCCATTCTTGATTGTACCTGTAAGTTCATCAATTTCAGGGCCGTAAATTAATGCACCACCATATGAATCGATATCAATATAAAACTCTTCAATACACTGTCTATTAAAAATGTCCAAATAAGTTACTATTCCTCTAAGATCTTCTTTTGAAATCTTTTCATAATCCGAAGTACCACCAATACAAAATAATATTTCTTGTTTTGGTACAATAGTTAACGACGCTGATTTTAACTTTAAAAACCTTTCTTGAATTTGTTGCATAGGTAAACATTGAATCCATAAATCGTTTATAGATATTCGTAAATTTCTCGCCGGAGACCCGCCAAGATTTCTAACCACTAAACAAAACATGCCTTTACGTCTCACTTCAAAACTTATTAATATTGATGGTTTAATTTGTTGTTCTCGGGCTAATCGCATTTCTTTGACTGTTTTTTGATTAGACCTTAATATAAAAAAAGTAACAATAACATATGCTCCAGTTAAAATTACATTCGTAATGCCAATATTATCATTAAACCATTTTAAATCTATCAAATTGATACTTCCTTTCCAGATAAAATTCAAAGATAAATTTTTGGTAACCAATAACAATATCAATAAAAAAATCGCGACGATTAACAAAACCAGTGCTAAGAATTCATTTCTCTTAAGTTTTCTATGTTTTCTTAATGCATTATTAATGCGGATTGCATTATCTTTTTCGTTTAAATCATCTTCTTTTAATTGACTGAGTAGAAAATACATCCATTTTATAATCAAATAATTATAAATAAGAAAGGCTGATGAAAATGTACAAAATAATAAAATCAACACAACAATTTGTTTCGATATTAATGGGTTAATAGCTGATAAAATAGATATTGCACTTATTACCAACGCATTTACAGTTATTATTGAAGTCCATAATCCAAAACTTGCATTATAATATCTATCTTTTAATCGTTCATTATAATCACTACAAATCTCTTCCACGTTTTTAGACATCATTATTCCCCACTTACTTTATGTTTTTAGCGGCACGATGCCGCTATAGGCCCAAATTAGCGGTTATGGCGTTTAACTACTGTATACCTGCATCGCATATTTTATATCAAATTAGAATAAATCACGCGATGCGTGTTTGATGCTCAGGTAAAGAAAAACACGCATCGCGTTTATTAACCATATGGCTGAGCGTTATCAATTGGATTTAAAACCTCATGGACCTCTGGTATCGTATCTAAAGGACTTGTTATGGTGGAAATCGATCTACTGCTGACATGGGTATATATCTCGGTTGTTTTTGAACTTTGATGGCCCAATAATTCCTGGATATACCGGAGATCTGTTCCGCTTTCCAAAAGATGAGTGGCAAAACTATGCCGGAGGCTGTGAACGGAAACCGGCTTTTTAATTCCCGCCTTCTCTTTAGCCTGTTCAAATATATTCTGAATCGTCCGGATTGAAAGATGTTTATCGGGCTCGGCTCCCATAAACAACCATTTCTCCGGTTTGAACTTCATACAATAATCCGCTAAAAACTTAATTGCCACTTCCGAAAGTAATGTCACTCTATCTTTTCTGCCTTTAGCGCCTTTTATATGAATTATTTTTCTCCGGCAGTCGATGTCTTCCAGCTTTAAACTGGCGATTTCACTAACCCGTAAACCTGCTGCATAGGTAAGCATTAAAATGACTT
>JBLNDC010000438.1:0-2666 GCA_050261255.1 Bacteroidota bacterium | reverse complement strand
TGGCCGTTTAGCTTATATCGCGAAAACCCCTGCCGGTAAGTGGACGGTAGTCGTAGATGGCCTTGCCGGTCGCTACTATGATGCTATCGGTGACAACAGTTTAACTTTTAGTCCGGACGGGAGGAACTTGGTTTATAGCGCAAAATTTGGCGCCAAATGGTTGGTGACGCTGGATCATAATGAAAGCAGGCTTTTTGATGGTATTGTCAGCGGAGGCCGCCGGCAGATTCGGTTCAAGGGCCCGGCATTCTTTAATTATTGCGCCGTGGATGGCCCTAAGATAGTAACCATTCAGGAACGAATCGCGAGTAAAGTCGATTTTTTGGAGTATGAAGGAGCGCTTACCCAGCCGGGAATTTCAACACCTGAAGACCTGCAGGTTTCGGGATTCAAATTTAAATTTAATCCTCCTTCAGGACTCCGTTTCGTCAGAACAACCAAGATCATTGATTTGGTCGAGGCGGAAATGATCAACCAACAGCTCCGCGAGGAGGAGGTTCAGTTGCTTACTGAGATTTACAAAGGTTCATCGGGGTTTCAAATTAATTATACTATCTTAAAGTACTTAGTAAATGACGTTGAAGATCCGACCGGCGGAGAAGCCCTTTCCGTATTGGAGGGAGTGAAGTTCACCGCTTATTTGGATGAGCAAGGGTTTATTACCGGGTTCGACGGGTTGGAGGAGTTCGACCGGAAATTGCGAACGATTCCCGCCGGGCATTACCGGAAATATAAAGATCAGTTCGCCAAGGAAGCGGTGGAGAGGACTTTAAAAGACAGTTGGAAAGCATCGATTGAAGATTTTATCGGGAAAGGTTTTCAATTGGGCGATGTTTGGCAAACTTCCGCCAAGGTCCCTTTACCAAACGGCGAAACCAGTACAGTCGCGGCTGAAATTTGTTTTGAAAAAGAAACGGTGTTCAGATCCATACCCTGCATTCTAATCCAAGTGGATTATGACTTGAATTCATCCAACCTCAGAAATTTTATTACGGAGATGATTAGGAGGGGTGTTCCCCAGTTACAGACAGAACCTAAAGTAAATATTAGCGGCGTTGGTGAGAGTATTGTAGACCCGCAAACACTGATTGGTTATTCATCCCGGATGGAACTGGTGATGCAGGCCTTGGTTGAACTTCCGAATCTCGGTGAAAAAGAGTTCACCTACAAACGGCTGATGGAGATCAGTTTTGATTATTCCGAATAAACAGTAAAAAATTTAATAAAAAAAATCAAGCTTTAATTGACTTTTCAGGCTCTGAGTGGTATATTAGTTGAAATAAAGCGATGACGGGGATATGTTATTCGAGTAAGGTTTATTAGAGAGGGAAGGTCACCGGCTGAAAGCCTTCCTTGGAGCTATCGAATAGTACCACCCTGGAGCGACTGCCTGAAACAAATTGGGAAAATATGCAAGTAAGGCAGTCCGGAAAACGGCCGTTATCCGTTAAAAGTCGGGTCGTCAACCAAGAAAGGTGGAACCGCGGAAGATAAGTCTTTCGTCCTTTCAATAAGGATTGAAGGCTTTTTTTATTACTTAAAACAAATAAATGTATTCTATCTCCTATATTCTAAATAAAAAGGCTGGTGTGTTCAATGAATGATCATGAAGTAAATATCGGTATTTTAGGATTAGGTACGGTCGGCACTGGGGTGGCTAAAATACTCTTGACCCAACAAGAACTCTTAAAGACTCGGTCCTCTTTGACTTTTAAGTTGAAATCCATTGCTGATGTCAATTGGAATGTTAAACGGGATTTAAATTTGGACGGGATCCAATGTTTGACCGACGCCGACCAAATCATCGCCGACCCGGAGATTGATATCGTGGTCGAGACCATCGGCGGATATGAACCGGCCTTCAGTTTCATATGCCGCGCTCTCCGCAACCGCAAACATGTGGTGACCGCCAATAAGGCTTTGGTCGCCACCCGGGGTCGGGAATTGTTCAAAATCGCCAAAGAAAATGGGGTGGATCTGCTCTTCGAGGCCAGCGTCGGCGGGGGGATACCGATTATCAAGGGATTGCGCGAAGGGCTGATCGCCAATAGGTTTGAAAGTATTTACGGAATTTTAAATGGAACTTCCAACTACATCCTAACCCGGATGCACCAAGAAGAAATGGAATTTGAAGAGGCGTTGAAAGAAGCTCAGGCCAAAGGTTTCGCCGAAGCTGATCCCACTTTGGACATTGGCGGCGGCGACGCAGCCCACAAATTAACCATCTTGGCTTCACTGGCTACTTCGGGCATGGTGGACTTTAATAGTTTATATGTTGAAGGAATTACCTTCATCACCAAATTGGATATTAATTTCGCTAAGAGTTTTGGTTATACCATCAAGTTGTTGGCCGTATTTAGGTCCTTGGCTGACGGTTTGGATTTAAGGGTCCATCCGACTTTAATTCCCAATACCCATCTGCTGGCTGCTGTCAATAAAGAATTGAATGCTGTGTTCGTAAAGGGCGATTTCGTCGGAAACACGATGTTCTACGGTCCCGGCGCGGGCGAACGCCCGACCGGCAGCGCCATTGTTAGTGATATTGTTGATTTATCGCGGGATCTATTGTTAAAAGAAGGAGAGCAGTATTGTAACAGGCCGATTGACCCCGAACGAGGCGTGAAAATCGTGCCGCTTAGTGAAATTAAAAACCGTTTTTATCTGAG
>JBLNDC010000437.1:0-12030 GCA_050261255.1 Bacteroidota bacterium | reverse complement strand
ATTTTAATGCGTATGATCGGGCATTACAACAAATAGGTATTAAGCTGGATCAAATGAGTCAGATGGCAGGGGAACGGTTGGCCAAGGCTATGCGGTCCTTTATCGAGCAGGATGATGGGATTGCCGAGACGGTAATAGCGGGCGATGATGAGATCGACGCTTTAGACGAAGAAATTGAAATGGAGTCGATTGACTTAATCTTGCTGCAGCAACCGGTTGATGCCGATTTGCGGTTTCTAATAGCAGCGATGCGGATCAGCCGGGAGTTGGAAAGGATTAGCGATTATGCTTGCGATATCGCCGAGGCAGCCCTAACTCTAAAGGAAAAAAAGCCTTTCTTCAAACCCTTGGTTGACCTGCCCGAAATGGCGCGGTTGGTCCAGGAAATGATGGGAAAGAGTTTAAAGGCGCATCTGGGCAAAGATGTTGCTACTGCCAAACAAATGGATGCTGCCGATGATGAAGTCGACCGGATTTTTTTGGCGTTGCTCCAGGAATTAATGGGCTGGATGAAAAAGGGCCCGGAATATGTGGAACAGGCAAGCATCATTTTATTGGTCGCCAGGTATTTGGAGCGAATTGGGGATCATATCGTAAATATTTCGGAAATGACTATTTTCATAGAAACAGGAGAACGCCATCCTTTTAAAACAAATTAATTACTAGAATCCAATTAGTTTGGGTTGCTTGACAGCGCTGCTTAAAAGTAATATTATTAAAGTATAATAAATCTTTACTTAACTTGAATTTCCTAGAGAAAAAAGAGACCAAGGAAGTGAAGTTATCACTTTGTTGGTTTTATTTTTACCTTTGAAACTCTACCAACTTTAACTGGAGCGTGAACTGATGTCGGATAGTCTTAAGTTATCCCCAGAGGAGCGATTGCGTCGGATCGATACTTTTCTACTGGATTTGGACGGCACTTTTTATTTAGGGGATACACTCTTCCCATGGTCGCTGGATTTTATTCACCGCGTAAAGAAGCTAGGGAAAAATTTTATTTTTGTTACCAACAATTCTTCACGTAACGCCGCTTATTACGTAACTAAACTTACTAAAATGGGGGTTGAACTTAAGTCGGATCAAGTTTTTACGTCCGGGGAGGCGACTAGGTATTTTTTAAGACTCAACAATTATCCGAGTAACATTTATTTGGTCGGCACTCCGGACTTGGAAGATGAATTTCGGCAAGCGGGATATGACTTGACAACCGATGATCCGGCTGCGGTCGTTTTGGGATTCGATCTGACCTTGACTTATGCCAAACTGTGTCAGGCCTGTAACCTAATTCGGAACGGCGTACCGTTCATCGCTACCCATCCCGATTTTAACTGCCCGACTCCTGAAGGCCCGATCCCGGACTGCGGATCATTTATCGAAGCTATTAAGGCTTCCACAGGAGTGAGTCCCAAGATTATCGGGAAACCTTACCCGGAGATGGTGGCGGCGCTCTGCGCTAAATTCAATTTGAACCGGGAATCGGTGGCAATGATTGGCGATCGGTTATATACCGATATCGCGATGGGGCAACAATCCGGGATCACCTCAATCCTCGTCCTAAGCGGCGAAACACAGATCGACGATTTGGAAAATTCGCCTTTTCGCCCGGACCTAATCGCGGCGCATTTGGGAGAGGTTGCGGAATGGCTCTAAATGTAAGAATCCTCTTTGTTCCGAGTTTAACGTTCCGGGTTCCGTGTTATTTTGCTTCAATGACAAAGCTGTAAAAAACGCGGACCGTTGAACGCGAAACACGGAACGATAGATTCATCTACTGATTACTAAAATAAAATAGTTTCGTCCAGAGAAGAAGAGAGGACCATATCCGGCGTGTCTAACGCCGGTGTTGGTCCTTTCTTTTTTAAATCAGAGGGAGGTACGTCATGATTTCAGAGCAAGTTGATGTAATGATTATCGGCGCCGGTGTGGTTGGAACGGCTCTAGCCCGTGAGCTATCCAGGTACCAGCTCCGTATTCTGCTGGTTGAAAAAGAGGTCGATGTTTCCTTTGGGACCTCCAAAGCCAATAGCGGAATCGTTCATTCCGGAATTCATGATCATCCCGGCACAATAAAAGCGCGTCTTTGTGTTCAAGGGAACCGGCTTTACCCTGAATTGGCAGCAGAATTAAATGTTTTGTATAAGCAAAACGGTACTTTGGTGGTTGCCCGGGATCGATCGGAATTGCCGGTTTTGGAGAATTTACGTAACCAAGGATTGGCTAACGGCCTAACGGAAATCACCTTTTTGAAACGTGAAGAATTGCTCCGTTTGGAACCGAACTTGGCCCCATCTTTAGAAGGGGGCTTACTGGTTCCGTCAGGAGGAATCGTTGTCCCCTTTGATCTGGTATTCGCCTTAGTTGAGAATGCCATAGCTAACGGAGTACAGTTAGCGGTAGCCACAAGGGTGGAAAAGGTTGAATTTAGGACAGACCAATTCGTGGTCCATACTAATCGAGGCATTGTTAAGGCAAAACATATAGTTAATGCTGCCGGATTACATTCAGCAGCGATCGCCCGAATGATTGGCGATGAGTCATTTAACATATATCCTCGTAAAGGTGAGGAGTACTTACTGGATCGGAAGTTGGAAGGGTTGGTTAGGCGGACGATCTTCCCATTACCGTCGCCGGAGTCCAAAGGAATTTTAGTCATACCCACCGTGGAAGGTAATATTATGTTAGGCCCCACAGCCCATCGCATCGGTTCCTTTTCCGACCTTTCCACCAGCGCTTCCGGTTGGGAGGAGATCTTCAATTACACCAGTAAGTTGGTGCCGGGAATTCGGCCTGCTGATTTAATTACCAGTTTTTCCGGATTACGAGCAGCTGAAGAGAAAGGTGAATTTATCATCAGATCCTCCCATATTTCACCACGCTTCATCCATGCGGCGGGGATCGAGTCGCCGGGATTGACGGCGGCTCCGGCCATAGCTTTAGAAATCAAGGAAATATTAAAGGAAGCGGGATTGGAATTGCGCCAAAAACATAACTTTAATCCTATTAGGCCTTTGACAAGATTCCGTCAGTTGAGTGAAGAGGAACAGGCGAAGTTGATTGAAGAGGATTCGACCTACGCCAAGGTAGTCTGTCGTTGTGAAACTGTCACCGAAGGGGAGATCCGGGAAGCGATCAGGCGGGGCGCCAATACTCTCGATGGAGTAAAACTGCGTACTCGGAGTGGAATGGGCCGATGTCAGGGAGGTTTTTGCACACCTAAAATTTTAGACTTGCTAATGGAAGAGTTGGGGATAGACCCGGAATCGGTAAGCAAAAACGGGCCGGGAAGTGAATTGTTGACCGGGCGGTTGCGAATGGTTAAGGAGGAGAGGAATAATGTCCGTAATATCAGTTGATTTGGCAGTAATCGGAGGAGGACCGGCAGGCTTGGCGGCAGCCCAGGCGGCGGCCGACGCTGGAGCCGGCAGTATTGTAATCTTCGACCGGCAACCGGAATTAGGCGGTATCCTTTCCCAATGTATTCATAACGGATTCGGGCTGCGTTACTTCAAGGAAGAACTGACTGGGCCCGAATATGCCCAGCGGTTTATCGACCGATTATCCGGATACCCCCAAATCCAAGTGAAGAACGAAACCATGGTTTTGAAGTTAACTTCCGATCTCCGGATTCAGGCGCTCAACACCCGGGACGGCCTCTTAAATTACCAGGCGCAAGCTGTAATCCTCGCCATGGGCTGCCGGGAACGACCCCGGGGAGCTATTAATATACCCGGTTCCCGGCCGGCAGGAATCTTCACAGCCGGCACAGCTCAACGTTTGATGAATATCGAAGGATATCGACCTGGTAATCAGGTGGTGATCTTGGGTTCCGGTGATATCGGCCTGATTATGGCCCGCCGGTTCACTTTGGAAGGAATGAATGTGGCCGCGGTTCTGGAGCTAATGCCATATTCATGCGGGCTTACTCGAAACATTGTCCAGTGTTTAGAAGACTTCCGGATTCCATTATATTTAAGCCATACTGTGGTCGGAATTTTCGGGGAAAAACGGGTCACCGGGATTAAAGCGGCTCCGGTGGATCAGAATCGCCAACCTATTATGGAAAAAAGCTTCAATTTGGATTGTGACACCTTAGTGCTTTCGGTAGGTTTGATACCGGAGAATGAATTGTCGCAAATGGCCGGAGTGCGGCTTGATCCGGCCACCGGGGGCCCGGTGGTCGATTCCAGCTATCAAACTTCAGTTCAGGGTATATTCGCTTGCGGCAATGTAGCCCATGTCCATGATTTGGTAGATGATGTCAGTGAAGAGAGCCGGGTGGCAGGGAAAGCCGCAGCTAAGTTTATTCTAAGTAAAGAAGGTTTTAATGGTTCGAGCCGGATGATACCGGTCAAATTAGGGCGGAATGTTCGTTCAATCGTTCCGCAGCTTATCTTCGACGATCGGCCGACAGTGTTATATATTCGAGCTGCTGCTCCGGAGCGGGACACGGTCTTGAAGGCAGGCCGTTCCAGCTTTAAACAAAAGGTCGTTACACCGGGAGAGACAATTCGGATTACTTTTACACCTGAGATGCTGGCGCCCGGCGATCAATATTTGACCTTATCCTTGGAAAAAGGAGATGATACCTGTGCCTGAAATTACTTGTATCGTTTGCCCGATGGGCTGTCGGATCGGCGTGGAGACTCTAGATGGCGAATTAAAGCTCAGCGGCGCAGGCTGCCGCCGGGGAGAACAATACGTCCGGGATGAAGTCGTATCTCCTAAAAGGATGTTGACCAGTGTAGTAACAGTTGAAGGATCTCGACAATTGCTCCCGGTAAAAACAGCCGCCCCGATACCAAAGGAACTACTCTTCACCGCTATGGCGGAAATTAAAGAGATTCAAGCGCGAGGGGAAATTCAAATCGGTCAAGTGATCAAGGAAAACTTAGCTGGGACCGGCGTGGCGTTAGTAGCGACTAAAACAGTTATCAATTGAGGGAATTGCATAATTACCTTAATAAACCCTTTGACCATAATATATAGTGATTAGCCCAGCGATTCCCGATTATTCCAATTGCTTGCCGGTGGGTAGGTAGAGGAGGGTTTTATGCGGCTGATTTCATGAATAAAAAGACCCCGGTTTGTTGACCGGGGTCTTTGGTTTGATTCGAAATCTATGCTTTCGTAACGTTCGCGGCTTGCGGGCCTCGATCGCCTTTAACAATATCGAATTCAACCATTTGACCTTCTTCTAAGGTCTTGTAGCCATCCATCTGGATAGCGGAGAAGTGGACGAACACATCGTCGCCGCCTTCTCTTTCGATGAAACCGAAACCTTTGTCTGAATTAAACCATTTGACCTTACCTTGCATATGTATTCCTCCTAACAAAATCGGTGATCGCAGCGACTTATTGGCGATCACATGCAATGAATTATAGCATAGTAAAGTAGTTACGTCAAACCAAAAATAATAGATTGCCTAACATTTTTTACCGGATGTCCGATCTGGAATAATGCTTTAGGGATTCGTTCCCAGTTCATCGAATTAGAGAGGTGCTCCGGGGTTTCGTTCACAGTTCCCGGTTAGAACAATTTAAGTGATGCGATCGGGCATCGCTCACAGGTTTGAGGGACAGAGTTCAGCCTCTACTTTTGAACTGGCATTCAAAACCAACCTTCAGTCGTTAACAGGAAACTGTGAACTATCCCTCAAAACCAACCTTCAGTTGTCAACTGGGAACTGAGAACGAATCTTAATAATCAACTATTAGTTTCAATAGATTGCTTTCAAACAATCGGTCGTCGTTCTTGCTATGTTTAGCGGGGCCTTTGGTACGACCGCCTGATTTTCGATATTTCGCCAGCAGATTGCGTTCTTCCAACAGTAGGTCGATTTGTTCCGTTGTGAAGATTCGCCCTCGGGGTGAAATGGCCCGGGCTTTTTTCCCCAAAACCAAAGCCGCCAATCCCCAATCTTGAGTTATTACAATGTCCCCGGGTTGAGTGAGATTGGCCACAGCAATATCGGCAGCCTGAGATTCATCCCCGACAACATGATGATTTTCATTGAGAATCAGATGGTTGAAGGAAGCCACTGTAACGAATTCATAATTATATTGTCCGGCTAATTTTTGGGCCTTTTGCAAGCAGTTCCTTGGGCAGGCGTCGGCATCGACAATTATTCGATTAATGAGGCAACAGTCCTTTCGTTATTAAGTCAAGAGTCTAGAGTTGAAGGTCAATGTTTTTAATCTAAATTCAAGTTTCTAAATCTAAAGTTAAAAGTAATAAGTGGTTATAAACTTGAAGAAAAGTCTAAGTCTTAGGATTAATGGTTCGAATCGTTAATCTTTTTGACTTTTGACTTTTTACTATTAACTATTAACTGGTTTTCAACTTCCTAAGTGCCATTAGCCATAAGGACGGCATAACATAGTACTATCAAAACAAAGTTCAGAATGGGGAAGATGGAAAATGATTAATAATCCCAATCCCCCTCAGTGCCAAGGGACTCTTTATACGGTTCAACCGGGTGATACTTTTTTTAATATCGCCCGACGGTACGGGATTACGATTCAAAGCCTAATAAACGCTAATCCCCAAATACCCGATCCATCTCGAATAGTTCCGGGTCAGGTGATTTGCATCCCGGTTCAACCAGCTCCAGGATGTCCCGGCCAGATTTACATGATCCGTCCCGGAGATACATTGGGCGGCATCGCCCAACGGTTTGGAGTAACGGTCCAACAGATTCTAGCGGTTAATCCCCAAATAACCAACCCCAATGTGATCTTTGTCGGGCAGCAGATTTGTATTCCAGTTTCACCGGCACCGGCGCGAGACTGCGCGGTTGTCTTGACCCTTTCGGGAGCGGCGGTCCCGGCGCTTCCGGCGATTGCCGGAGGCGTAGTCCTGATCCAACGGACCGATGAAGGCAATTGGGCGCTAACCTTTGCGGCAACCGGTTTACCTGCTCCGGAAAGCATTGGGGATTTTAACGCTTATATTGGAACCGTCAATATTAACGGGCAACAATTATCAGCTATCTTGAGCAGGTCCGCCCCGTTTGAGCAAGAGCCCACCTGGGCCGGTACCAGAGTGATTACGGAAAATCCTTTTACGGCCATCAATAGCACAGTGGTCATCGCTCCGTTTAATATTCAAACCGGGGCCAGGACCAATCCGGTTCTAGGCGGCATGGTTGCTGACTGCTGCAGCTAGTAACATCTTTAAGAGTAGAACCGGAGAATTTTAAACCAGTAGCAAATCACACTACCGTCTTTTACTTAAACTTCCAAGCTGAGTGTCGCTTGTTTTTCCTGGCGATCTTCATCCTTTAAATAACAACCGATGGCCGGGATGTTTTTAGTCCGGTAATAATCAGGATCGCTGAATTTTACTTCATCGAGCTCCTTTAAAGCAGACATCCGGCTGCCTTTTTTGGCTGACAAAACTTGAACGCCTTGGGAATTGCGGGTAGTTTTCGGATTAATGTTTGCGGTATTGAAAATTAGGACTTTATTTATACTGCTAAAGGCTACTAACTCCCGATCCATTTCCATATATAGAATCCGGACCAGTTTCGCCAAATCTGAGTAAGCATTAGCCAGTTTTCTTCGGTTCGTCTTGGTGGCGTAACCGGCCAGATCGACTTTGGCTATTTTACCGTTTTCAAAGGCAAAAAGCAGATAGCCCTTATAATCATCGGTAGCCACTAGATAGATGATTTTTTCATCCGGCTCCAATTCAAGGAGGTTGGCAAGATAATCCCCTAAGCTGCTTGCTTTGGAATCGTTAATATCGTAGATTTTTAATTTATATACCGCTTGTTTGTCGGAGAAGAGTAAAAGATCGGCTTTATTATGGGTCTCTACTTCTTGAATGATCCGATCGTCATCTTTCAATTTATGTTCCGGATTGGCCCGAAGGGAGACCAAAGGCACTTTTTTCAAATAATTATGCTCCGTCAGGAACAGCTTGAGGTTATAATCCTCAATCAAATGCTCGGTGGTAATGGTTTCGATATGGTCGGCGCGGATCAGATCGGTCCGCCGGGGCTGGCCGAACCGTTTGGCGACATCTCCCAATTCCTTAGTGATTACTTGTTTGATCCGGGCTTCGTCTTCGTAAAGTTCTTTTAAACCGGCGAGTTCACGTTGGAGGTTTTCTACCTCAGCGATCCGGTTTAAGATGTATTCTTTATTGAGGTTTCTTAGTTTAATCTCGGCGATGAATTCCGCCTGTTCCAGGTCGATCCCGAAGCCTTGCATTAGGTTGGGGATGACTTGGTTGTCCTGCTCGGTGTAGCGGACGATCTTAACTGCTTTGTCGATGTCGAGCAGGATTTTTTTTAAACCTTGCAATAGATGGAGTTTTTTTGTTTTTTGCTCAATATCGTACTGGGTCCGGCGTTTGATACAATTAACCCGGTAGGCGAGCCATTCTTGCAGAATTTCCTTGATGCCCATCACCCGGGGGCGATTATTGACTAAAATATTAAAGTTACAACTGAAACTATCTTCCAGTGAGGTGAATTTATAGAGCCGGTTCATTAAATTGTCCGGATAGGCGCTTTTCTTAATATCCAAGGTGATCTTTAATCCGTCCAGGTCGGTTTCATCGCGGACATCGGTGATCTCCTTGACTTTTCCGGCCTTAATCAGCTCGATTATGGAATCGATAATAGCTTCGACAGTGGTGGTATAAGGGATCTGATATATTTCCAGGCAACTGTTTTTAGGATCGTACTTATACTTAGCTCTGACTTTAAAACTTCCCCGGCCATAGTTGTAAATGTCTTGGATTTCCCTTTGATCGTAAATCAGTTGGCCTCCGGTGGAAAAGTCCGGAGCTTTTATGATCTGGGTCAAGTCGGCGTCAGGATTTTGAATCAGTTCGATGGTAGCTTCGCAAACTTCTTTGAGGTTAAAACTACAAAGATTACTAGCCATGCCGACAGCGATGCCTTGGTTGGCGTTGACCAGGATATTCGGGAAAGTTGTCGGTAGCAGGGTGGGCTCTTTCATAGTCCCGTCATAATTGTCAATGAAGTCAACGGTGTTTTTGTCCAGATCTTTGAAGATCTCTTCGCAGATCTTGTCCAACTTGACTTCAGTATAACGGGCAGCGGCGAACTGCATGTCTTTGGAGTATTGTTTCCCAAAGTTGCCTTTGGAATCGATGAAGGGATGCAACAGGGCATTGTTGCCGCGGGTCAACCGGACTAACGTTTCATAGATGGCCATATCGCCGTGGGGATTTAATTTCATCGTTTGTCCGACCACATTGGCTGATTTGGTCCGGGGGCCGGCAAGGAGTCCCATTTTATACATGGTATAGAGTAATTTACGGTGGGAAGGTTTAAAACCGTCGATCTCGGGGAGTGCCCGGGAAACAATGACGCTCATGGCGTAGGGCATATAGTTTTGTTCCAGGGTAGCGACGATTTTTTGGGGTATGGAATTTGGGACCGGCATGTAATCCTCCTTAAGATCGTTACGCGTTTTGCGTTGAACGTTGCGCGGAATTAAAAAATGTTGCAAACTGGAAGTTTCGTGCTCGTGCGCATAATCGTAATCGGAATTAAGAGTAAGAGTCTCCGATAGAAATAAGACTGACGATTACGAGCACGAGCACCGCTTTGCTAAGCACGAGCACGGCATAAAAGACCAGATTGTGAAGAAGAGCAATCCAGCCTAAAATCATACACGTTAGGCGTTAAGCATTATCCGTAACGTTTTTAACTCACATCCAATAAATCCAAATACTTCGCTCCGTTCTCCTCGATGAATTCTTTTCTTCCCTGGAGGTTGTCGCCTAAAAGCAAGTTGAAGTAATACTCGGTTTTTTCCAGGTCATCGGGGAGGACTTGTACCAGTTTCCGGGTGGCAGGGTTCATGGTGGTTTGCCACATCATCTCCGGTTCGTTTCCCCCAAGCCTTTGGAGCGCTGAATGGTGTATTTACCGGTGATTTTAGCCAGAATCTCATTCTTTTCCTTATCAGTATAGGCAAAGTAAGTCTTATCTTTGGAAGTGATCTCATAGAGCGGCGTCTCGGCGATAAAGACTTTGCCGGAAGTGATCAGTGTCGGGACCAGCCGGTAGAGCATAGCCAGGATCAAGGTACGGATTTGAAAACCGTCCACATCAGCGTCGGTACAGATAATGATCTTATTCCAACGTAGGTTGTTCAGGTCAAAGGTATTGAGGTCTTTGTTGTGCTTGGATTGAATCTCTACTCCGCATCCGAGGACCTTGAGGAGATCAACGATGATCTCGTTTTTAAAGATGCTATCGTATTCGGCTTTTAAACAGTTGAGGATCTTGCCCCGAACCGGCATGATCGCTTGAAATTCGGCGTCCCGTCCCATTTTGCAGGAACCAAGGGCTGAATCTCCTTCGACGATATACAGTTCCCGTTGGTAAATGTCCTTGCTCCGGCAGTCGACGAATTTTTTGACCCGATTGGAGATATCAACATTGCCGCTGAGTTTTTTCTTGATGTTGATCCTGGTCCGCTCGGCTGTCTCGCGGCTCCGCTTATTGACTAAGACCTGTTCCAGGATTTTTTCACTTTCAACCTTATTTTCGATAAAATAAATCTCCAACTGTTCCTTGAGGAATTCAGTCATGGCTTCTTGGATGAACTTGTTGGTGATCGATTTTTTGGTCTGGTTTTCATAGCTGGTCTCAGTGGAGAAAGAATTAACGACCAGAATCAAACTGTCTTCAATATCGGCGAAGGTTATTTTAGCTTCGTCTTTGTTATATTTGTTACGGTTTTTGAGGGCTTTATCAATCTCATAAACGAAGGCCGCCTTGACCGCTTTATCGGGAGCGCCACCGTACTCCAGGAAACTAGAGTTATGATAGTATTCCAAGAGGTTAATCTCGTTGTTGAAACAGAAAGCGATTTGCATTTTAACCCGGTATTCAGGCTTGTCCTCCCGATCCCGCCCCTTAGTGGCGGTCTCATAGAACTGGATCTCGGTGAATCCTTTATCTTGGTTTACTTCCTTGAGATAATCCTTGATTCCGTCTTGGTAAAAATATTCGAAGGTTTGGCCGGCAGCTTCGTCGTAAAGGGTAAAGGTCACCCCGGCGTTGACTACCGCTTGCTTTTTTAAAGTGGTTTGATAGTATTCCAACGGGATATTAATATCGGTGAAGACGGCCAGATCCGGACGCCAGGTAATGCTGGTCCCGGTATGTTCATATTTGCATTTTTCTTTTTTGAGGCCGCCGATATTTTCGCCTTTTTCAAAATGGAGGTCGAACCGATAACCGTCCCGGTAAACCGTAACGTCCATATATTCGGAACTGTATTGCGTAGCGCAACTGCCGAGGCCGTTTAGGCCCAGGCTGAATTGATAGTTCTCGCCGGAGTTGTTCTGATATTTCCCGCCGGCGTAGAGTTCACAGAAGACCAGCTCCCAATTGAAACGGTTTTCTTTGGCGTTGAAGTCGAGGGGAATGCCCCGGCCCTGGTCTTTAATGGTGATGGAGCGATCGGCGTGGCGGATGACCTCTATCTGACTGCCGAAACCTTCCCGGGCCTCGTCAATTGAGTTAGATAAAATCTCAAAGACAGAGTGTTGGCATCCTTCAAGGCCGTCGGAGCCGAAAATCACACCCGGACGGAGCCGGACCCGATCCGCGCCCTTAAGAGCGCTGATACTCTGATTGTCATAAGATTGATTTTTCCGGGATTGCGCCATTATAAAACCGTCCTTTATGAAGAAGTAATTATTAACAATTGGTCGCTACTTAACAATGATACCACATTCGTTATTACAGTATAACAAACAGATGTTCGTGTCAAGGGGGTTTATTTTTTCAATACTAAAATAAATCAGGGTAAAGGGTTGGGTTTAGGTTATCGTTCCAGATATATTGTGAAAAATCTTTAGGCTAGCAGTATATAGTTAAGTGAGGGAATTGCATAATTACCTTAATAAACTCGGCTTTGTTTTCAGAAACGGTTGATCTAGAATATTCATTAAGCTGCGCGATAACCAAAATGGAATTTAGGTGGAGAAATGACATTAGATAAAAGAAATTGTTCAGCTAACCCATATTGAAG
>JBLNDC010000436.1:0-2662 GCA_050261255.1 Bacteroidota bacterium | reverse complement strand
GAATCCCTAGAGCAGGTGGTACTCAACCATTCCCCATTTCGTTATTACGGGCCGGCACTACAGGGTAAAACGGCTGAGTTCGAAAAAAAGGCGGCTGACTTATTAGGCGTTAAGCATGCTTTAGCGGTTTCTTCGGGGACTGCTTCCTTAGTTGTGTCGTTACGGGCGATGGGAGTTGGCCCTGGAGACGAAGTGATTGTTCCGGCGGTAACCTTTATCGCCTGCGCGGGTTCAGTTGTCGCTTGCAAGGCCATTCCCGTTTTTTGTGATGTAGATAACAGTCTTAACATCGATCCCGATGCCTTGGAAAAATTAATTACACCAAGGACTAAAGTAATTATGGTCGTTCATCTGCAAGGCATGAGCGCTGATATGAACCGGATCATGAAAATCGCCGAAAAGCATCAGCGAATGGTCCTGGAAGATTGCGCCCAATCATTTGGCGCAACTTATCAAGGAAGACCTGTTGGCAGCATCGGTCATGTCGGTACTTTCAGCCTCCAAATTAATAAGACGATCACCGCGGGTGAAGGCGGTTTGGTGGTTACCAATGACGATAATTTGTATAAAAGGATGATTATCGCACATGATCAGGGTAATATCAGGGATGCCGCAGGGCATGTAGTTGTGGATGAGTCATGCCCGGGTTTCTTCGGGGAAAATTACCGGATGAGCGAGTTAACAGGCGCGGTTGCGTTGATTCAAGTGAAAAAGGTCAACGGGATCATCAACAATATGCGGTCTAACGCTAAAAAAATCATCGCGGGATTAAAAGACCTGTCCGGGCTCCGGTGGAGAGAGAATTATAGCGGCGATGGCGCTAGTTTTGTTTCGTTAACAGTCTATTTACCCAATGCCGCTGCAACGATTCAGGCCGAAAAGGAATGCCGAGAGCATAAAGTTCCCGGAATACGCTTATACCAGGGATTGCCGATTTATGCGTATCCTTTTGTGCTTCAAAAATTGACAAACCATCCATCCGGGTGCCCCTTTACTTGCCCTTTATACAAAGGCCCGGCCATTGAATACCGGATGGGGATGTGCCCCAAAGCTGAAGACTTAATTTCACGGGCATTATTTGTGCAGGTCAGTCCGTTGTTAACTGATGATGATATCGATTATATTGTAAGTCATTTAAAACAGATTTTAGCCAAATTGATCTGATTAATATTGTGAGGGAGAACGATGGCTGATAAATTTCGTATAGCTATAGTTGGTTGCGGCGCAATCGGGAGAGTCCATGCGAGAGCGATTACTAAATTAGAAGACGCTCAATTGGTGGCGGTTTCCGATTTGAAAGAGGAAAATAGCATCAAAATGGCAGAGGATTTTGGATGTAACGCCTATACCGATTATCGGAAGATGTTTCAAAAAGAAAAGATTGACATAGCTTGCGTTTGTACACCGAGTGGGACGAGGATTGAGATTTGCGAGGCCGCTACCGCAGAACATATCCATCTTTTGGTGGAGAAACCGCTCGATATCGACAATGAGCGCACGGAAAAAATCGTCAACATCTGCCGGACGGCAGGAGTTAAGTTGAGTTGCGTTTTTCAACTACGGTTTTTACCAGTGTTTCAATCCCTTAAACAAGCGGAACGCGAAGGAAAATTCGGTAAGCTAATCATCGGGAATGCCGCAACAATCTGTTATCGTTCGGATGATTATTATAAAGAAGGAGGATGGCGCGGGACCTTTGCCCAAGATGGGGGAGGGGCCTTAATGAATCAGGGAATTCATGCTATCGACCTACTTCGTTGGATAATGGGCGACGTTAAAAGTGTTTTTGCTTACCAAGACCATTTAACTCATGATATTGAAGTGGAAGATACGCTAATGGCCGGTATCGAATTTCAGAGCGGAGCGATGGGCACGGTGACGGCTTCCACATCGGTCTATAATGGAATCAATAAAAAGCTGGAAATCTTCGGTACTGACGGTAGTGTGATCATTAATGATACCGAACCTACCATGTGGAAATTTAAAAACATCCAAGATAGCGATCTGGGGCTACCCAAGGGAGAGCAACCGGCTCATATATCGCTAAGCCCGACCAGTAACTTGATTGAAGATGTTTGGGCGCATCAACAACAGATTGCCGACATGATTGAGGCTATCAAACAAGACCGTGAACCGGCGATCAACGGCGATGAAGGCCGTAAGACAGTCCAATTAGTCTTGGCGATTTATGAATCAGCCCGGACCGGAAAGCGGATTACCTTACCGGTCGCCTAAAAGTTCAGATAATGAAAGGATTAGAAATGGATACGGGTTTAATGGCCGGCGTCGGTAAGATGCGAATTACACCTCCTTTCGACTGCGAAATGTCGGGGTTCGTAGCCCGGAAAGATAACTGTCGGGGCGTCCATGATGATTTATTTGCCAGGGCCTTGGTGCTTTCGGACGGCCGGCGCAAGGTTGCTTTGGTAAATACTGATCTCATTGGGATCGACCATCACCTTTTAGCCAGGGTCCGGCGGGAGATGGCGGCGTATACCGACATCTCCCCGGACTCGCTAATTTTAGGAGCGACCCATACTCACTCCGGACCGGCGGTCTTAAGCGATGCTTATTTGGGAGTAGTCGATCCGAATTATTTAGCAATTTTGGTGAAAAATATCGCCGGAGCTATTTACCTGGCCAATCAGACCTTGGAACCGGT
>JBLNDC010000435.1:0-4393 GCA_050261255.1 Bacteroidota bacterium | reverse complement strand
GTTTTTAACCTTTGAAGTAAATTCCTTCTGTTTTTCATTCTTAAAGCTTTCAAATTCTGAATTGATGGCTTGTTTTTCCTGGTCATTTTTGGCTGTTTTAAATTTGGACGATAATTCTCTTCCTTTTGCTTGAACCTCTCCATTTAATTTTTTACTAAACTCGCTTTCGGCTTCAATTTCTTGCAGATTAACCGTAGCTATTTTAAAAGAAAAAGCGCTATACGACCAAATCAACCCTATTGTTAAAATTATCGCGCCTAGGACAATCGCTCCCGGTACCAACCATTTTTTATATTCAACGACCATAGTAATTCCTCCATCTATCTTATAGTTTTAGTTATTGCTGAACCCGACGCAGTTTAATCGCTTGCTCCACTTCGGTTTGGCGTTGGTTTTTCCAAGCTTGGAATTGATGATCTTGTTCTTCTAGAAAGCGGTTCAATTCAATTTGAATTATTTTCTCCCTTTCATTCCGTAACTGGCTTAATTCCGCATTATATTCGGCTGTCTTACGTTTTTGATAGATTTCGAATTTCCGGTTTAGATCAGCGGCATATTTCTCGGTTTCTTCTTTTAGCTCTCCCCGAATTCGGGCGATCTCCAGTTCAATCCGCTCCGCTTCGTTTTGCTGATTATTGCTGTCGATCGGGCTAAAGATTAGCATCTTTTTTTGTAATTCCAAATTAATTAATGTTAATTGATGCTTTCGTTCTAAATTTTTACGAAAATCAGCTAGGGCCTGGGATTTCCTCTCCCGTTCCGACTCCAAATCAGCTTCCAGTGTTACCTTGATTGCTTTTGATTTTTCCAGGTATTGATATTCCATATCGCGATGCAGCTTTAGTCGGTATTCATTGTAAACCCGTTTAGCGTTTGATAACTTACCTAAAATTTCTTCTTGATGGATCCTTTCGATTTCGTTAATTTGCTTTGCTACAGCATCTTTAATTGGAATTGCCACTTCCGGATCATTGTTAGTGTCACGCTTGTTATCTTGCTTTTTCCAACCTTGGCCCAAACCGGATACTTTACTCAAAATTTCCTGGTAACGCGCCCATTCTGAATTAGCTTGCGCCTTTTCTTTTTTTAGTTGAAGGATCTCTATGGAAACTTTCTTACTCTCCGATTTAGTCAAGAAATAGTTAACCCAGAAACTTACAATAATTAAAGCGCAACCGTAGGCAAACAAGAACCATCTAATCTTGTTATCAAACTTCATTTACTTGCAGGCTTACTCTCCTTATTTCCGGCTTTGTTATTATTAAGAGCCTCTTCCGCTTGCTTTTTGGCTTTTTCAATGACGTCTTTAGTAAGGTCTTTGCCGCCATGATAAACTGATTTTTTATCGATAACCACAGCTACATTCTTATCTTCCGCAACTTCGCTGATGAGTTTCTGGACTTTTTCCCAGACCGCCCGATCCTGTTCTTGAAGGTAACTCTGAATTTCATTCCGTTTTTCGGTTAAACGCCTGTTTAAATCCTCAGCTTTTTTCTTGATCTCGCTTTGCATTTTTTTGTCCAAAGTGGCTTGAACATCATCAGATTTACCGGATTTTTCTTGATTATACTTCTTTTCTAAATCCTTAACCGCCGTCTGGTGTTCCTGATAGATATATCCTTGGAATAATTTAAATTCGGATTCTTTATCTTGAAATGTCTGTTTCAAACTCTGATAATCAGGCAATTCTTTTTGAAGCGTCTCCATGTCTACATAGCCAATGCTTACCGAAGCTGCGTTGGCGCCCGAAAAATTACTAAACAAAACTACCCCGATGATTAGCAAAACTCCAATCGCTGAAATACTGATTAAGCCCCCTACTCTTCTCATAAACAATTACGCTCCTTTACGAAAAATATTGTATTATCTTAGATATAAACTAATCCCGAAAAAGATTTATCGAGCTGTCTGGTACGGACCCGACCATAATCTATTGAATCCGCTTAATCTATGAAATCCCGGTCAAAAATGAAACATAAACTGTATCCCAAATCGATCATCGTATCTTGCCAATTCTAAATTAAGTTGGTCGTTTAATAAAATACCGATAACGGCTTCGTTGGGGCTTCCTTCTAGGCCGATTCTCAAATCAAAATAATCACCGCGGTCAAATTGGTAATGCACCCAAAAAGTTTTATAATAATGGTCAAACTCGTATTCCAAAGCCCCAGTCAAGTTAGTCGATATTGGCCAGCGATATCCGGCTATTAAACGGCCCCCTGGGTAATCCCCCCAGTAATACCTGGTATAAATCTCGGAAATCTCAGTTTTATAACCTAAATAACATTGAAAATTACCGAAATTGTCTTGATCGTCGATAAAATATCTCGCTTCCAGCCTGGTTTGAAGAGTTTCCGATTCCGTCAAAACCCTGATTCGAGTAATTGTTCCCGCTTTGATTCCCAATTTCACCTTTAAACCGATCCGTTCCAGCTCAGGCAATTTATTTAAATAGGTGGTCAAATATTTTTCTAGTCTAGCTTGATAATGTTCGAGAAAATCAACCGGCATTCCTTTAACAATCGCCAAATGTTCCTGGAAACGCTTGGCTTTTTGTTTGACCAGCCAAACTGGAAAATTTAAAGAACTATAACTAACCTTAACGTCTTTAATAACCGGGGCAACCGGTTTTAAGGTGATTTTAAACTCGGTACCGGCGCCGGCTTTCAAGGAAAAATCGCAATCATAGCCTGGAAACTCTCTTTCAACCAAATAATGAACGGCTTGATTAATAATCCCTTCGGACCAGCTAATCGAATCCACCGGCAACCCAATTATGATCCGGCTTAATTCCACTTCAAGCAGACGGGAGATATCTTGTAAGATCTCGGAAATTTCCGGCGATACTCCCTCAATCTCCAAGTTTACTCTTACTTCGTCCACAAATGGAGGATTAGGGGTTAGTTGAACAATAATTTTACTGTGTCTTCCTGGAAAGAGATCCACCCTCTCCAATTTGAATCCGATTAATACTTTTGAAAAAACATTAAAAATAGCTGTTTCTAACGATTCCCGGTTTGCTTTAAGGATAGAGATGGAACGGGAAAGAAGGATCTTTTCGCCGACCCGGCCGATACTATACTCCATTCTTTCCCTTAAACCACCGTAAATACCACTTCCTACGTTCAACTGGACTTCGACCGATTCTACTTTTTCGGGTTCGTTAGCGAAGGCTTGCGATTGATTAATAGCTAACGTTATTCCGATTAAAAGAAGGACTGCGCTGAATATTAACAGCTTAGGCCGAGTTTTCACTTGATCACCCCGTGTTAAAACATCTCTCCTAAGCTAAAGACGAATTCAGGCTCCGGACCGCCCCATGCTTGATCGAAGCGGAGCATCCCTAAAAACGGTATATTAACGCGTATCCCTGCCCCATAGTTATCCGCAGTATTGGAATTAACCTTACCGGCGTCGTAAAAGAGGACGAATTCGATATTTTTATTGGAAGCAAGCCTATAGCGAAGCTCGGTATTTAAAAGTAAGGTCTGATCGCCGATTAATTTTCGGGTCTCCTCACCTTCAAACCGGTTGCCGTCAAAACCTCGGAGCTTATACATACCGCCCAGATAGAGCGCATCATAATCAGGATAATCGCCGGTCAAATATACTCCCTGAAGCCTGGTCCCCCAAACCAAATTGGGCGCTAAAGTCTTAAACCATTTCCCTTCCAACATATATTTATTATAATTAAACTCCCCGCCGAGAAGATCCCCTCCGACAGTGTAACCGGCGGAAAGATAATGACCCCCGGAAACGAATTGCGAATCGGCGTAAACTAGTTTGTTCCGGGTCAACTCAAGCTCGGCGGAGTTGTCCCAATATTCCAGTGGACGTTTAAAGTCCTTTGAAAGGTCGATGACTCTTTCTTCGTAAACCGTTTTTCCTTCATCATCAGTTACTGGTACTGTGTCGGTAATTTTCGCAATCTCGTTTTCCTCAAAATTCAGCTTTAACCTGGCAGTGGTATCTTTCCGGATTTGGCGACCAAACGATAAGGAAAGGCCGGTTCGGTTCAGATCGATTTCGTGAACTCCATTATAATCATCCGTTTCGGAATTTCCATCGTACTCTGCGCCCTCCGGATACCATTTCCTCAAGGTCGAATCAATTACATCTTCGGAGTTCCATTGGGACAAGCCAAAAGAGGTGTGATTATCGTCCAACCATGGTTCGTAAAATGAAAACCTGATATTATCGCTATCATCATCAAAACTGACATCAATGGAGACACTCTGTCCCAAACCCATCAGGTTGTTCTCGGTAAACCTGACGAACCCGCCTACGTCGCCCGATTCTTCGCCATAGGACATACCGGCTTCAAAAGTACCGGTCAATGCTTCCGTGACTTCGATCACCAGGTCCATTTTTTCCGGATCCAAGCTTTTCTCCC
>JBLNDC010000434.1:0-2730 GCA_050261255.1 Bacteroidota bacterium | reverse complement strand
TTTTGGGTGAGGTAAGCGGTATCCACCAGGAGAGATTAGGATTGGGTAGAGCTAGGGAGACTGAGAATGTACTCTGGGATTTGGGCGTGCATGATTTAGCGGTAATCTTATATCTCACCGGGACGAATCCAAGAGTAAGTCAAATCAGTGGTCAAAGTAGGCTGAGGCCGAATATTGAGGATGATATTTATCTCCACTTGATAGTTAATGACCATCTTCAAGCTCACTTACATGTTTCATGGCTGTGGCCGAAACAACACCGTCAATTGACAATTACCGGAACAAAAGGAATGCTGGTTTATAACGAATTAGAACAGACTGTAACATTATATCGTAATGGTATCAATAAAATTGACTTATCCACCTGGGATCAGGGGGCGGAGTTGATTTATAAAGGAGACGGAACGCCATTGGTCCGGGAGATGGAGCATTTTATAACATGTGTGAAAGAAAGAAAGAACCCAATTTCCGACGGGACTAGCGGCGTAGCTGTGCTAAAATTATTGGAAGAAGCGTCGCAACGGTTAAAAAACTCGGCTCCATAACATTTAGGCGTATCAGAGTATCAAGGCTTGAAGGTAAAAGTCATTCTTAACAACCGATCGATTCACATTCAGATTACAATTTGAAAAGGGTTAAGGGGAGGAATTTCGGCATGCCTATTCCAATGTTAAATCTTCATCCGGAAGTCGATACGTTATGGGAAGAACTAAATCGCGCCATTCAAGGAGTGCTCCGTTCAACTCAGTTTATTTTAGGACCCAATGTCAAAGCTTTGGAAGAGGAGATCGCAAAGTATTTAGGGACTAAGCATTCAGTAGCGGTTAATTCAGGAACGGATGCTTTAATCATCGGGTTGCGGGCGGACGGGATTAAGCCCGGCGATGAAGTGATTACTTCTCCATTTACTTTTTACGCCACCGCCGAAGCGATCAGTTTAATCGGAGCGGTGCCGGTTTTTGTGGACATTAATCCTGACACGTTTAATATCGATGCCGATTTGATCGAAAAAGCAATTACCCAAAAGACCAAGGCGATCCTTCCCGTTCATTTATATGGGCAGGGAGCTGATCTGGGACAGATAATGGCTTTGGCCCAAAATAATAATTTAAAGGTTATCGAAGATGTGGCTCAGGCTTTCGGTGGAGAATACAAAGGGAAAAAACTTGGCTCCATCGGAGACGCCGGCTGTTTTTCCTTTTATCCTTCAAAAAATCTGGGGGCATATGGTGATGGCGGAATTATTGCCACTAACGACGATCGCCTGGCGGAAACGACTCGAATGCTTAGGAACCATGGTTGTAAACGGACTTACTATAATGAAGCTTTGGGATATAACTCTCGGTTGGATGAGTTCCAGGCGGCGATTCTCCGTGTTAAACTACCTCATATTGAAGAGTGGAATGATGGGCGGAGAAAGGTTGCCGCCACTTACAACGAATTGTTCACGGGGATGCCGGAAGTGATTACTCCAAAGGAAGATCCTGCGGTTAAGCATGTCTATCATCAATATACTATTCGAATATTGAACGGGAAGCGGGACCAAGTAAAGCAACATTTGGATCAGGCTGGGATCTCCACGATGCTTTACTATCCTGTGCCCGTACACCGGCTGCCGGTCTATGACCGTACTTCCCCTGAGTTGAAGCAAGCGGAGAAGCTTGCCGGCGAGGTGCTCTCCCTACCGATCTGGCCGACCCTTGACCGGGAGACACAGTTGGTAGTGGTAAACGAAATTAAGAAAGCAATTCACAAAATTAAATAGACGAGAATTATCTCAAAATAGTTGATTGTTTGCCGTCAGCTTTATCAGATTGCGAAGGTTGAGACGAATTGCATTTAACGAAGATCCAGACTGATATTTAAGGCATTAGCCGAATGGGTAATGGCGCCGCTGGAGATGATATCGACTCCGGTGGCGGCAACTTCTTTAATGGTTAACTCGTTGATGTTTCCTGAAGCTTCGACTATGGCCCTTCCGTTGATTAACTTCACCATCGCCGCCATTTGAGCCGGGTGCATGTTATCAAGCATAATAATATCGGCTTTGGCGTCGATGGCCTCGCGGACTTGCTGTTCATTTTCAACCTCAACTTCAATGGTCATCGTATGGGGGATCGCCGCTCTAGCCCTTTTCACCGCTTCGGTGATCGAACCGCAAGCCGCAATATGGTTATCCTTGATCAGCACCGCGTCCGCCAGGTTATAACGATGGTTATGACCGCCACCTTGAACTACTGCATATTTTTCTAAAATTCTGAGGCCCGGGGTAGTTTTTCTGGTGTCGACCACTTTGACTTGGTATCCTTCCACCAACTTTACTAACTGTGCGGTCTTAGTGGCTATTCCGGAAAGGCGTTGTAAGAAATTAAGAGCCACCCTTTCTCCGGCAAGGGTCGACTTAACCGGGCCGGAGACCTTAGCGATTTCAGTACCGCATGAAACGGTAGTTCCTTCCTTTATTAAAGGAGTAAAAATAAGTTCGGGGTCTAATTGGCGCCAGACTTCGGCAACTACCGGCAAGCCGGCGATGACTCCGGGAGACTTAACTAGAAATATGGCGCTGGTAGTGAAATTTTCCGTTAAAACAGAGTCCGAGGTAATGTCACCGGCTCCAAGGTCCTCTTCTAAGGCGCGTCGAACGATGTCTTTAATCGCAAAGGAATTCATTCTTTTACCTCCATCTTGACGCCGCAAAACTCAATGTGTTTACGCCATTTGGCTTCAGGT
>JBLNDC010000433.1:0-6434 GCA_050261255.1 Bacteroidota bacterium | reverse complement strand
TTTTTTCCCTTTAAAATGAACTTCCTTCAATAATTATCCGTCTCCTACAACACCTCCTCGATCGCATCCCGGATATTCGAGATGTGTTTTGCCATCGCTTCATGGGCTTTCCCTGAATCCCGACTCATCAATGCTTCATATATTTCATTCATTTCCTGCTCCGAGGGAAGCAAGCGATTTGCCAATTTTGCGGTTGCCAAACGAACCCGGTTCATCAATTCGCTATATTTTTTTAGGATATTGTAAATTTCCGAATTACCACAAGACTTCCAGATATTTCGGTGGAGTAACAAATCGGTCTCAAAAATTTTTTGACGTTTTTCTTCCGAACCTTCTTGGAGGCTTTGTAAGTCTTTAAAAGCCTTTTTTAAATTTTCTCGCAGTTCCTCACTCATCCCTTCTGCTGCAATGCTAGCGGCAAAAGGCTCCAATAACAGCCGAACTTGGCAGATTTCTTTGGCGGCGTTCGGTGGTATTGGAGCTACAATCGTCCCAATCTGCGGTTTAACTTGGACAAGTTTTTCCTGTTCCAAACGTTGAATAGCATACCGGACCGGAGCACGACTGGTCTGATATTTTTCAGCCAATAGCGCTTCGGATAATTTTTCTCCCGGTTTCACCGCCATTTCCAATATTTCCCGCCGCAGAGTTTTATATATTTGGATTGATATGGTTTCCGGTTTGTTCAATGGCTCATCTTTCCCTTCCAAAATACTAGTATGTTAGTATGTTAGTTTTAGATTAGCACCTTTTGCATAAGTTGTCAATATTTCCGGTTCTTCACCTCAAAAACTACTTAAAACTACAACCGCGCCTAAAGCATATCCTTGGACTCGATCTCACAATTATGAAATGGAGGAATTTCCCTTTGTGATACCCCTTAATTGATGTTATGATATTTTTGGGAAGATTTCAGACGCAAATGGATATTATTGTTACATCGACTTCACCTATTTTTGTTATTTATATATTCATGAGGTTTTTAAGTCGTTGGAACGGTTATGAGAAAAATTACAAGATATTTCAAGTTATCAAAAACTAAGACATATTGACACTCGAAACACCGAAGTGTAGAATTTAGATTAATATCTCTTTATTCCAATTGTATTAATGAAAATCTATTTTTTTATTTTGCTATATGCCACTGGTAAGGAGGCCCTTTTCGAGTGAATGAATCGATAATTCAATTAAAACAAGTTTCCAAGACATATCAAAACAAAAAGGAAACAGTGGTCGCCCTTAACAATGTGGATTTAGAAATTAAGAGAGGCGAAATCTTCGGGATCATCGGCCTTAGCGGAGCTGGTAAAAGCACTTTGATACGCAGTATCAACCGGTTGGAGATCCCCCAATCCGGCAGTATTCGCATTGATGATATCGAGATGACTACCTTGACCGGCAAAGAACTCCGGTCGGCCCGGCGTAAAATCGGGATGATCTTTCAACATTTTAATCTGCTCTCTTCCCGTACTGTATTTGGGAATATCGCCTTTCCCATGGAAGTTGCCGGAGCCGCTCCCTCAGCTATTAAACAACGGGTACTGGAATTAGCCGAGATCGTCGGCCTTTCCGATAAGTTGCAAAATTACCCCTCTCAACTGAGCGGCGGTCAAAAACAACGGGTCGGTATTGCCAGGGCTCTAGCGAACCGTCCTGAGATTCTCCTGTGTGATGAGGCTACCTCGGCCCTTGATCCCCAGACAACCCATTCCATTCTTAAATTATTGCGGGATCTTAATCAACGCCTTGGTTTAACGATCATCCTAATCACCCATGAAATTCAGGTTGTTAAAGAAATCTGCGACTCGGTCGCTATCATCGAAAACGGACGGATTGTCGAAAGCGGATCTCTGGTTCAACTTTTCTCCAACCCTCAAACCGATACCGCCCGCGAATTTATCCGGACAGCCACCAATGATAAAATACCCGAGAATCTCCAAGAGTTGATTCGCTCTCAGACCGGCTTGGGAACTGGAAAATTATTGCGGATCTTCTTCCGTGGCGAGGCTGCCAAAGAGCCGATCATTTCCTCCTTGATCCGCCGTTTTAATTTGGATGTCAATATTTTATACGCCAATCTTGATTTTGTACATGATACTCCCTTTGGTTCGCTAATCGTCGGACTCTCCGGAAATGAGGATGAGGTCCCAGCGGCGATCGCTTTTTTACAAGAACAAGGATGCCGAATCGAGGTGCTCAACGGTGTGGAACCCGCAACTATTAAATCTGCTGATTAACGGATTATGGGAAACAATTTATATGGTTGGTGTCTCATTGATAATCGCCGCTAGCTTCGGTTTACCAATCGGTGTGTTATTGGTGATTACTGGCCCGGAACACATTCGCCCTAATCCGGCCCTTCATTCGGCCCTTTCCACTGTCGTCAATATCGGGCGTTCCCTACCGTTCATTATCTTGCTAGTAGCAATCGTGCCCTTTACCCGGTTTGTGGTCGGGACATCCATTGGAACAGTCGGCGCCATTGTCCCGTTAACAGTAAGCGCAATTCCATTTTTTGCCCGGCTGGTAGAAACGAACCTGCTTGAAGTGGACGGCGGTGTAATCGAAGCGGCCCAAGCGATTGGCGCCACTACCTGGCAGATCATAGGCAAAGTGCTGATTCCGGAAGCAAAATCAGGGTTAGTCCTATCATTCACTAATAGCGCTGTCAGCTTAATAAGTTATTCGGCAATGGCGGGAGCAGTCGGCGGCGGCGGTTTGGGGGATTTGGCCATTCGCTACGGTTATCAGCGGTTCCAACCGGATGTGATGATCGCTACGGTGATCATTTTAATCATTTTAGTTCAAGGCATCCAATCTCTGGGCGATTGTATCGCCCGCATCATAAATCATCGTTAATAAAAAAGAGGAGGAAAAAGTCATGAAAAAACGTGTCTCGTTAATTCTCGCCGTTACCGTAATCGGCATCCTGCTAATTAGCTGCTTTAACGTAATCAGCGCCGCCACCGAATTGAAAGTAGGCGCTTCCCCAACGCCCCACGTGCCGATCTTAGAGACCATCAAACCTCTGTTAGCCAAAGAAGGAATCACCGTGAAAATCATCGAGTTTCAGGATTATGTCCAACCTAACCTGGCCTTGGCCGAGGGTGAACTGGACGCTAACTTCTTCCAACACGTCCCATATTTAGAACAATTCTGCAAAGATCGCAAATTAGATTTAACCTATATTGCTAAAGTACATATTGAACCGATCGGAGTTTATTCTAAAAAAATTAAATCCTTAAAGGAACTAAAAGACAAGTCCATCGTGGCCATTCCCAATGACCCCACCAACGGGGGGCGGGCTCTTCTCTTGTTGCAACAGGCCAAATTGATCGAACTTCGTAAAGACGCCGGATTATCCGCCACTGAATTGGATATCGTTAAAAATCCGAAAAAACTCCAATTCAAAGCGCTTGAGGCGGCTCAATTACCCCGGGTCCTGCCCGATGTCGATATTGCGGTGATCAATACCAATTATGCATTAACCATCAACCTAGTACCCACCAAGGACGCCTTATTCATCGAAGGCAGCGAATCGCCGTATGCCAATATCTTAGCCGTCCGCACCAAAGATAAAAACGATCCGGCCCTGCTTAAATTGGCCAAAGCCCTAAACAGCCAGACTGTCAAAGATTTCATCATCAAAGAATACAAAGGAAGTATTGTTCCCGCATTCTAAGATTTTTTTTCTCTATTACAATTAAAGGGACCAAGGTAAAACCTTAGGTCCCTTTTTGGTTTTAGGCAAAGATTACTTCATTTAAGCTCATTCAAGTCATAAGGAGTTTCCTGATAAACATAATAATTCAACCAGTTGGCGAAGAGTAAGTTAGCGTGACTACGCCATTTTACCACCGGAGTTTGGCTCGGATCATCGTTGGGATAATAATTTTTTGGGATCGGCACCGACAAACCTTTGGCAACGTCCCGGTCATATTCGGCTTTTAACGTTAAGGGATCATACTCGGAATGTCCGGTCACAAAAACGCGGCGGCCGTCTTTTGAGGCGGCGAGATAAACTCCGGCTTCGCGGGATTCGGCTAGCAATTCCAATTCAGGTACTTTTAGGATATCTTCCCTTCGGATTTCGGTATGGCGGGAATGGGGCGCTAAAAACCGATCATCAAAACCCCGAAGTAATTTACAGTACTTTTGGTTTACGGTATGTTCAAAAACACCGAACATTTTCTCAGGTAACGGATATTTGGGTACTTGGTAATGATAGTTGAGCCCCGCTTGAGCCGCCCAACAAATATGCAGCGTTGAAAAGATATGATGGCTTGCCCAATCCATAATTGTGGTCAACTCATCCCAATAATCGACGTTTTGAAATTCGAGTTGTTCTACAGGCGCGCCGGTAATGACCATCCCGTCAAAATTTTCCCCGCTAATTTCGTTGAATGTTTTATAAAAAGTATTGAGGTGCGCCTCTGAAGTATTTTTGCTTTGATGGGTCTGGGGGTGCAACAAGACTATTTCCACCTGTAAAGCGGTATTCCCCAACAAACGTAACAATTGAGTTTCGGTGGTGATTTTAGTGGGCATCAAATTGAGGATGACGATGCGGAGCGGGCGAATATCTTGATGAAACGCCCGAAATTGGGTCATTACAAATATATTCTCGTTGTTTAGTATCTCGGTTGCCGGAAGATTATCTGGCACCATAATCGGCATGGTGATACCTCCTTAAAGCCTTATCATAAAATCATTCATCTAAATTTATTAAATTATAAGTAATATTATCTATTTAGTCAAGATTTATCCGGCTTCATTTAAACCTCATTTATTTTTGAAATTAGTCTAAATTAAGGTTAAAAGCTTGTAACCATTGTTCCCCTTCCGGGATTTTAAGGATAAAATATAATTATCACGGTGAAGGGGAAATAGGTTAATGTCAATCATCCTGTTGCTGATTCTGCTGATTCTGGTGATTGTCTCCTTAGCCATACAAGGCAAACGAACTCCGGTTTACCATAACCTAGCCTCGATGAATCAAGACTTTTTTCCGGAGATCCGCGTTGACTTAGGCCCAAGTGGCCAAGCGGTCCAAACCGGCTGGATAGATTGGAGCGGCAGCTTTCTTAAGACTTTTAACTCTCCTTTTGGAAGTTTCACTGCTACCCTTAACCCTGGAAATAATTGGCTCGATAACGGGGAACTGGTCGAACTCGATCCCGATAGCAACCCTAGCTTGATTAAAACCGCTAAAACCGACTTGCTCCGGGACGGTTATGCCACTAGTTATGAAAATATCATTCTCACTTTAAGAGGACTTAGACCCGGACGCTACACTATTACTTTATATAGTTGCAATACGGCCAAGGCAACAACCGGCTTTTGGGCCGATTTTAAGGTTAAACTCACCGACGCTTCCTGCCAAGACTCCATAATCCTCAAAAAACAGCACACTTATGGTTCGGATTCCTACCAATACGCCGCTGCGACACCATTTTCCTTTACTAGTAACGGGACTGACGAAATCATCATTACCATGGTTCGAAACCGTGGTGAGTTATGGTTAAACGGTTTTGTCATTACTCCCATCGATTTAAATCAGATTATTTTTTCACATCCCATGACTGTTATCAACCGAAGTGAATTTTCCGTTGTCAAGGAATTAATCGCCAAAAACATCAACCCGCAAGCCTTCGCCTTTCAAAACTTAATTGCCGACGCCGATGAAGCATTGCAATTTATTCCTGACCCCCCGGCCAATATGAATATCATGAGTAGTTACGAATTGGGGAATAATCTTCAGGAGATGCGGGCTTGGCTCTGGAAAAATTGTCACGCCGCTTATTGTTCCGCCTTAGCCTATGCTTATTCCGGAAAAATTGATTATGCCGAAAAAGCTGTATCAATCTTAAATGCTTGGGCTAAAAAAGCCACCACCTTTTATGGGGCCGAATGCGGTTTGCAGTTAGGCTCGTATTTCACGCCTATGCTTTATGCCGCGGATTTATTAACCGATTATTCAGGCTGGAACGAATGGGACCAACAGGACTTTAAAGAGTGGTGGCGGAAAAACTGCCTGGTTCATACCAGAGAAGTGATGTACTCGAAGGATAATGATTGGAAAGACGCCGGGATCCTTGGCGTCTTAGCGGCTGCGGTAGTTTTGGAAGATCCAACGCTTTTTTACGAGGCTTTAGTGGAGTTGGCCTCGTATTCATACGGGGATTGGAAGTTGAAACGAAATAATAATACGGTCTATCTCCCCCGCGAAGTCAACCGGAATAACGGCCGTAACGGAATTACTTATACCAATTACGCTTTCACCTGCCTGGTTCAGGCGATCGAGATCGCTCGCTACGCCGGGTTCAACTTTTGGAATTTGAAAACAACCAGTGGCGCCTCACTCAAGGAGGCCGTTGAATCACTGTTTAAATGGGATGTGCTTGGGGCTCCCTTCCCCTGGAACCAAAATCCCA
>JBLNDC010000432.1:0-3614 GCA_050261255.1 Bacteroidota bacterium | reverse complement strand
CGGATTGGGATTGTCCCTGGGGCATCAGCTCTACGCCAGACAATTATATGGGCAGGGTGATTACCCAAACGCCGGTTTTCACTCCTTACGGGCCAGGGAGTTGGCGGCCCGGGTCATTGCTTTGAATAAAAGCAGCCTCATCAATGAAGCCCTCTATAACCGGAATGAAGAGCGATTGGTCCGGAGTACCCCCTCCGGACAGGAACTGGACCGGAAACTGAGAGGAGCGCGGGTTACGGTTCCTGATGACCAAGAGGCGGCCCATGCCGATGTGGATCTGGAGGTTTAGGGTTAACCAACTTCCCGCGGCGGCGCCGCCAAAAACTGAACCTTCGGGTTCTTTTCCATTACATATCGAAAAGCCCACTCGCTCCGGAACAGGGCCACCGGACGGCCTTGGTTGTCCTCTAGTAGTAAATCACCTTGCAGGTCGATCTTTGACTTGGAGGTAATCCCTTCGCCCACCAGCCATCTAGCCATCACATAATTCAAGTTTTGCAACTGAATATCAACCCCGTATTCCCCTTGTAACCTGTAACGGAGCACATCAAATTGAAGGGTCCCCACGACCCCTATGATAAAGGACTCAAAGCCGCTGTCCGGCTGTTTAAAGAGTTGGACTGCGCCTTCTTGGGTTAGTTGGCTAATGCCTTTGATGAACTGCTTCCGGCGCATGGTATCGACAGGCTGGACCCGGGCGAACTGTTCCGGGGGAAAGACCGGGAAATCTTCGAACTTCACCTTATTCTTTTCGGAGCAAAGGGTGTCGCCGATGGAAAAGACGCCGGGATCGAACAAACCGATAATATCGCCAGGGTAGGCTGTTTCAACCAACTCCCGGTCTTGGGCCATGAACTGTTGCGGTTGTGCCAGTTTCAACGGTTTTCCGGTTTGGACATGATGGACGGTCATACCCCGGGTGAAGACACCGGAACAGATCCGGATAAAGGCCAGCCGGTCCCGGTGGGCCGGGTTCATGTTCGCCTGAATTTTAAAGACGAAGGCCGAAAAATCCTCCCTATCCGGTTGGACTTCGCCTGAGTCGGTCTTTCGAGGTAACGGTGGTGGAGCAAGCCGTAAATACTCCTCCAAAAAGGGCCGAACCCCGAAATTAGTCATGGCGCTGCCGAAGAACATCGGGGTTAACTCGCCATGAAGCACTTTTTCGAGGTCAAACTGTTCCCCGGCGGTATCAAGCAGTTCGATGTCATTACAAAGCGCTTCATGAATCTCTTGCCCCAAAATATCGGAGAAGGCAGGATCATTGGCATTACCGATTGTGGATTGGAGCGCCCATTGTCCATGGGAACCGTCGTTTTGAAAGAGTTCGATCTGGGCTTGATGCCGGTTATAGACACCTTTATATTCACCGTTGATCCCAATGGGCCAATTCATCGGGTACGAGACGATCCCCAGCACTTTTTCGATCTCTTCCATCAGTTCGAAAGGGCTCTTGCCGTGCCGATCCAGTTTATTGATGAAGGTAAAGACCGGAATACCCCGTTGTTTACATACTTTAAAAAGTTTAATGGTCTGGGCTTCGACGCCTTTGGCGACATCGATTAGCATCACTGCGCTGTCGGCCGCCATCAAGGTTCGGTAGGTGTCTTCGCTGAAATCTTGGTGGCCCGGGGTGTCCAGGATGTTTATTTTGTATCCGTTATATTCAAACTGAAGCGCGCTGGAAGTTACGGAGATCCCGCGTTGCTTCTCGATTTCCATCCAGTCGGAGACGGCATGGCGCTGGGTTTTTCGGGCTTTGACCGAACCGGCCAGGTGAATCGCGCCGCCGTAGAGTAAAAGTTTTTCAGTTAAAGTGGTTTTTCCGGCGTCCGGGTGGGAGATGATCGCAAAAGTCCGGCGGCGCTGGATTTCTTTTTCTAAATTTCCTTGGGTTTCAGGCATTAGAATTTCCTCCGAGTATAGGCGTTTAGGCAATGATCAACAATCATTTATTATACATGACAGGCGAGGGTTGCGCAATCACTAAAACATTAGCGATGTTATATATTATTTTTGTTATATGTTTCATTTTTTAGCCTTACGTCTCATTTTTGGCTTTATTATTAAACTACATAATGATATAATAAAAACAAGTAAAATTCGGTAAAAAATGTTTCCGGATTTACTTTTTTAGCGAATAATACTTCTTATTGCATGAACAACTGTCTTCTCTGGGACATTAATAGTTTTCCTTAAGGGGATGTGACATTTTGCCTCAAAGCGACAAGGGCTTGCCCCCGGTCTGGGCGGAAGTAAACTTTGAACGGTTACAACATAATCTGACAGTGATTTATAACCGCCTAAAGCCTGGGACTAAAGTAATGGCAGTTGTTAAAGGGAATGCTTACGGACATGGTTCAGTTATGATCGCAACCGAGTTGGCGAGATTGGGTGTTGATTATTTCGCCGTGGCTACCGTGGACGAAGGAGTTGAACTACGCGTTAGCCGAATCAAAGGAATGATTTTGATTTTAGAGATGATTGGCCCGGAACAACTGGACTTGGTTGTCAACTATGAACTGACTCCTACCGTTTATAGCCTTGAACAAGCCGAAATGCTAGCAAAAAAGGCTGATCAGTTAAAGAAGACAATTAAGATCCATCTCAGAATCGATACCGGTGTTGGGGGAATTGGCGCCTCGCAACAAGAGATTAGACAATTGTTTTTTAAGATAAGACGCAGCAAAAGTTTGATAATTGAAGGAGTCTATACTCATTTAACATCAGATTATCGTGGTGATAATGACTCGGTTCAAAATCAAATAACCATGTTCAATCAAATCTTAAGCGAGATTAAAGAATCCGGCGCGACCGTATCATTGATCCATGTAGCCAGTAGTTTGTCCGTTCTTACTAGGCCGGAAATCCATTTCAATATGGTTAGGCCGGGAATTGCGCTATATGGCATACCACCGGTTGAAGGCCTTGAAGAAGTGGGATTAAAGCCAATAATGCAATTAAAGACTCGGATAAGTTGCATAAGGAAACTGGAAGCCAACCAAGAAATCGGCACCTATCATGGTAAGTTTATCGCCGTTCAACCAATAAATTACGCAATTATTCCCATTGGATACGCCGACGCTTTTTTTCTCCTGACCACCGTTAAAGGAAAGGTGCTAATTAAGGGTAAACGCGCTCCCATAATTGGACAAGCCCGAATGAACCATATCTTGGTTGATGTAACCATGATCCCGGAGGCGGCTGTTGGAGATGAGGTAGTAATAATCGGAGAGCAAGGTGAAGAAGCGATCACTGCCCAAGAAGCTACACAGTCCGCCGGAATAGCGGCGATGAACTGTGAGAGTGTTTGCCTATTTAGCAACCGGGTCCCTCGTATTTATATATCGGAAATGGATAAGGGGAAGACCGGCGAGATTGGATTATTAAACGAACCTGCCATAGCCGTCGGAGGTGTCAATGATTAGCTGGTCTCCGCCGGAAAAAGCTTTCGGAATAATGGATGAACTTTTATATCAGGTTCGCAAAAGACTTCCCTCAATCAACCGAATTTTGGACCAATTTGCCGGCCAAAGAATTAAAGACTATCTTAAAGAGCTATCTTATTCCCAACCTCAACCTTTACAAACGGCTGATGATTTACTGGAGGCCGT
>JBLNDC010000431.1:0-3168 GCA_050261255.1 Bacteroidota bacterium | reverse complement strand
ACTCGATGTTGGTTGGGGTAATTGCGGATTGACTCATCGAGATATTGGTATGCTTGTTTGCTACCCGCCAGCAACTGACCGATGAACGGGATCCAATGGTTTAAATATAAATAATAGAGTTGTTTGAAAATAGGAAGATAAGGGTGGGCTAGTTCTAAAGAGGCGAATCCGGCTCCGGGCTTAATTACCCGTTTAATCTCCAATAAGGCTTGTTTCAGATCGGCCACATTACGTAAACCATAACCGATCACCGCACAGTCAAAAGTATTTTCTGCAAACGGCAGTTTTAAGGCATTCGCCTCAATCAGTTCAATATTAGACCGAAATTTAGATTTCTCCCGTTTTCTCCGGGCAACCCGTAACATCCCTTCCGAGAAGTCGACGCCGACAACTTTTCCCCGAGGCCCTGCTTTTTCCGCTAATTCCAAGGTAATCATTCCAGTCCCGCAACAAACATCGAGCACCGATGCTCCTTGGAACACTCCTGATAACTCGATTAAAGTCTGCCGCCAATAGCGATGTCTACCGAAACTGGCCAAGGAATTAATTAAGTCGTAATAGGGCGCTATTGTATTGAATAGATCCCGGACAGGGGTTCCCTTTGAATAAATACTTGACATTGCTAAGCCCCAAACTGCAAAGAAAATAGTTCAATAACAAGAGGTACGAAACATGAGGCATATTCCTAACCTCGCTGCCAACATTTCTAAGTCAGCAGGTAGTCCGGATTTAAGTTTGATTTTTCGTGTCAACCGCGGGTGGTGGAATGATAAACTCACGGCATGTAACGCAGTCCGGGGCAAGAATGGATCAGGAGCCCCATATAATGGATCGCCCCAAAGCGGATAACCCAGATGCGATAAATGGACCCGGATCTGGTGAGTCCTCCCGGTGTATAATTTAACCGCTAATAAAGCGGAGTATTCTGTCCGGTGGATCACTCGGTAACGGGTAACCGCTGGTTTGCCGCCGGGATCAATGATCCTGACTGCCGAATCGCTTTGCTCTTTGATTGGCGCATCTACTTTACCGCTGATTTTAGGAAAGTCGCCTTTACAAAATGCCAGATAAAGACGGGACATTTTTCCGGATTCCAACTGTAACGAAAGCTGTTGGTGAATCCATTGGTTTTTAGCAATCAAAACCAATCCCGAAGTTAAGCGGTCCAGCCGATGGACCGGATGGAACGAGCAACTCTCGCCTGTGGCTCGCCAGCGGTGAAGGAGCCCGTTAGCCAAGGTGCCCGATTGGTGTTTTTTAACCGGATGCACCAACATTCCTGGAGGTTTGTCGATAACTACCAGATCTTGATCTTCATAAATAACAGCCAGCGGGATCGGCTCCGGGTTAATGGCTTGCTCTAACAAAGGAAGATACAGTTCCAATTTTTCGCCGCCGTTCAGTCGGCGCCATGCCGGCGCAACCTCTCCGTTAATGCGAATGCCGTCTTCTTTTTTTAGTGAACGAATAATACTTCGGGAAAATCCCATCCGATTCCGGAGAAAGGAATCTATGGTCCTTCCTTCCCAGTCCGGAGGAACGATAAAATTCAAAAGAGTGGAAAAGGGCACTGGAAAACCTCTTTATCGCAGTATTCTTAATCTAATTATTATAACACAACTTATAAAAGATTGACCCAATCGTGGTTTTGATAGTAACATTTAATGAATATATTATCAAAAGTCGTGTTGGAGGATGGGTTAAAGTGTGGCTGGATAAAATTATCAATTGGTTCAAGGCATTATGGAAGTGGGTGAATGGCTTATTCAAGCCTGGTGGGAAAGGTTCTCAGGAAGATAAGCCATTATGCCCTGGAATTGAGGATAGTGGGGAAATAATTCAGACGCAGTGTTTTTTGGGAATAATGGGTTTTCCCATTGGCAGCGGCGGCCCTAATCAAGATGGTGTGGATGGGATCATGGGAGCGATAACGGAAGCTGCAGTTAAGCTTTTTCAGCTAATGGTAAAACTGAAACCGGAAGGAACGCTGAACCGGGAAACTTTATCAAAGTTAAGGGACGCTTATCAAAGAGGGATGGACTTTCGAAAACTAACTTTTTTAGCTTACCAGGAAGGGATTAGGCCTGATTTCAATAACTTTAACGAACAAGGGACTTTCATAAATACAGTCTATTTTTACGCCATAATTGAAGAGCAGGACTTAAAAATACCTGCTGCGGCGACTACCGCCCAAGCCGCTTTAGAAACCGGTTATGGCAGTTTGGTTCCGACCGATGAGGATACCGGCCAATATAGTTATAATTTATTTGGGATTAAAGGCGTCGGTCCGGCTGGCTCAGTGGTTACTATTACTCATGAGGAGGATCCGCAGTCGGGCCGGTTAGTACCAATTAAGCAGCGATTTAGGGCATATTATTCTTTTGATGAGTCCATTCGCGACCATAGTCTCTTTTTTCATAATAATCAACGTTATCGGAAGGCCTTAGAAACTAATACCGTCGGGGATTTTATCCAAAAAATTGCTGAAGCCGGGTATGCCACCGACTCCAATTATGCCGCAAAATTAATGGCGATTATCAGATATTGGAATTTAAAGTAACTTTAGAGATTCATTAAAATTAGCGGTTTGACATTAGTTTATGGTTTTAGCTGTAAGCATATAGTTAAAATTAGGAAAACCAAATGATCATAAATAAATTGAATAAGCCGGGGGTTCATAGTAGATAATACCATTGGAGGTGGTAGATAATTGAATCGAATCAAGTGCAGTGTCTCCAGTTGTAAATACAATGAAGCAGGTGAGGTGTGTCAGGCGGACGAAATTAAAGTAAGAGATAATTTTGGCGCTACCGATGATATGGAAATAGGGTCGTTGGAAGAAACAAAAGCCCGAACTTCAATGGAAACTTGTTGTGAAACCTTTGCACCTCGATCAAAAAACAGTTGATCGGATTGCTGAATAGATACCCAATGAATAGCCCTGAGTTTGTCGATCCACGCCAGTTTATTTCAGAGTTTCAATGTGTCAAATTAGCTGACGTGGAGGGATTGTTTTTTTCGATCTTTTGGCAACTAGGTTGCGATTACAATTGCAGAATTAATTTTTAATTATGCTTGTGTCAACGGTTTTCAGTCTTACTACGGCAGGCTGAAACTCAGACACAAGTTTTTTTATAATAAGGAATTATTTTATTTAAATTTATGGCA
>JBLNDC010000430.1:0-3280 GCA_050261255.1 Bacteroidota bacterium | reverse complement strand
AACGATTATTGATAAATCTCAATAAGTTAAATAATTTACGGTTGCAGAGTAAAGTCATCCTTCTCTCTGTAGTAAGTATCCTTTTTTCTACCGGTCTAGTCGGTTTGGTCGCTTTTAATATCTCAACCAGGGTGATTGAACGTAACGCATATAAGCAGATCAATGAAACCATTCAGCAATCGGCCAATTATTTGAATGAAAAATTAATCAATATGCTCCGGAACATACATAATGTATTGACCAACGAAAGTTTTAGGACATCCATCCAAAACCTCACGGATCAATCAACTGATCCGATTGGAGAATTTTCCAGGCAAGAACGACTCCTATCTCAGCTCCGTTTCAATAATCCTTTAATTGAATCCGTATATGTTTATACTCCGAAAATTATTTTTTTTGATACAACGAAAGGCCGGATTGACAGGTCCCGGTTTACCGAATCCCAGATATACCGAAAATTAATACAAGAAAGTTTTATTTATTGGGGAGTATCAGGGGAGGTCGAATGGCTGACTAGAACCAAAGAAGTAATTCCTGTAGTAATGAGAACGGGGATCGAGAATATCAACCCTGAAGCAGCTTTAGTAATCGTGCATCTTAAAGCAAGTGAAATAATTCAGTATTTATCTGAATTACGGAATCGTTTCGTTGCCGAAACCTACCTGGTTAACAGTAGCGGACAGATTGTAACCAATGGCTATGAATCGGATTATCGCCTAATATTTAAAAATCTTGATTTTAAAAACAGGATTAAGGGGGAGAGCAATTACTTTCGTTATCAAGTGAATGGGCGGAAGGTTTTGGTCAATTTTACAACTTTACGGGTGAATGGATGGAAATTGGTGACGATTACCCCGGAAAAACAGTTATTGGGCGATATTGAACACATCAAGTGGATGACTTTGATAGTGGGAATGCTCCTCATCGGGGTGACTAGCGGCTTATCGGTCCTGGTGTCTAAGAGCATCACCAGCCCTCTGTATCAATTACAATTAGTGATGAAGCGGGTTCGCAACAGAGAGATTACCGCCCGTTTTGAACCAAGGTATGATGATGAAATCGGCGAATTAGGCAGGAATTTCAATTTAATGTTGGATGAGATTGACTTGTTGATCACCCGTCTCCATGAAGAACAGGAAAAGCTGAAAACGGAACAGAAACTAAAGCAAGCCGCAGAATTAAAGGTGCTCCAGTCCCAAATTAATCCGCATTTTTTATATAACACCCTAGATTCTATTTACTGGAAATCGATGCTAGGTGGAAACGAACAAGTCGCCAAAATGATCGTATCCCTAGCTAAATTTTCTCGTTTTGGACTTAGTAAAGGACAGGGTGAGGTTACCATTGATCAAGAATTACAACACGTTGAGAACTATCTTTATCTTCAAAAAAGCATCTATGAAGGTAAGTTTGATTATTGTTTTGAAGTAGACCCGGAAGTTAAAGGTGGAAGAATTTTAAAATTTATTTTACAGCCCTTAGCTGAAAATTCTATTTTACATGGCTTCAATGACTTAAAAAAAGGTGGGAAAATTATTGTGCGGGCTGTTATTGAGAACGGCCAAATTTGCATAGAAGTGATCGATAACGGTAAAGGCTTTGATGTTAGTGAAATTCAAAAAAGTCTTGTGGTTGACGATGGGATTGATGGTAGTGGTTACGCTTTGTCAAATATTAATCAACGTTTGAAATTGCGTTATGGAAACGAGTGTCTACTGGAACTTTCTAGTATTCCTTATCAAGAGACAGTAGTAAGGATAAATGTTCCGTTTATCAGGGAGGTTCAAGATGTATAAGTTGGTTATTGTAGATGATAAAGTTGACATTATCCAAGGTATCAGAGCCATTGGAAGATGGGCGGAATACGGTGTGGAAGTAGCTGGGTGGGCTTATGACGGACAAGAAGCTTTGAAGTTGATTGAACAAATTAGACCAGAAATTGTTATAACGGACATCATGATGCCGGTCATGGATGGGCTTAAACTTATCGAACTTGTGAGAAAAGCTTATCCTGAGATCAAGGTGATCATTCTGAGCGGGTATGATGAATTTTCTTATGCGCAACAGGCAATTAAATTAGGGGCTGAAGAATACCTTTTAAAGCCGGTTGAAATTCAACAATTACATCAAGTAGTGTATCGGGTCAAGGAAAAACTGGACCGGGAAGCGCTGAAACATGAAGCGGAAAAAATATTGCTGGAGCGATTGGAGCAGAGTTTACCTCTGTTGCGGGACCGTTTTTTCCTTAGCCTGACGGAGGAGGCTGCCGGTTTTAACCAGGACGAATTGACCCAACGCCTGGAGTTTTTAAAGGTCAAATTACCCTTGCAAAACTTAGCCGCCCTGGTGACGGAGTTCGATCGTTACTATGGGGAGACTGACCAAAACACTTACCGGCGCCTGGAGTGTTTACGCATCTGTATTGAGGAATTAAGCGCCGTAGAGAATGAAATTGTAAGCACCAATCTTTTTACCGATAAAAAAGAGCGGCTGGTATGGGTAATGGCCATGACTACTCCGGGCGACTGCCGGAAAAAGCGGCTGGTTTTGGAATTGGCGGACCGGCTCAAACATACCGCACGGGAAAAATACGGGATTAAGGTTTCCATCGGGATCGGGCGGATTTATCCCGGATTAATGGAGTTGCGCCAATCTTATCAGGAAGGAGTGGAAGCTCTTTCCCACAAGCTTCATCTGGGTGGTAACCAGATCATCCATATTGATGATGTATGCCCCGCAGCTAACACCAGTTTCCAATATCCGGTTGACCTCGAAAAAGAGTTGTTATCCAATTTGAAACTGGGCGCTGGCGAAGAAGTTCAAGCAATTCTGGAAAAGTACTTCAGCATCTTGGATCAACATGCCGCTGTTTCCCCGAAGATGATTAAACAAGGTTTGACGGGGCTGATTATTTTAATCCTCAGGCTTTTGTCGGAATTAAGAATGGAAGACAGGCTTGCGGGGGAGGGCGAAGCTGATCCGTTAAATGAAATCGCCGGGTTTGAAACGCTGGAGGATTTTAAAAAATGGACCAAGCAACTCTGCGAAGAAGTATTGCAAATAATCCAGCGTGAAAAGAAACTGCAAGCGCAACACAAAATGGAAATGGCCAAAGAATATATTGAAGCCCATTTGGAGAATGAAGTTTCCTTAAATCAAGTCGCTGAATATTTGGGTCTTAGTCCCAATTATTTTTCAACCCTGTTCCGGAAATATCACAATCAAACTTTTATGGAATATCTGGTTCAGGCCAGAGTTGAAAAAGCCAAGCAACTGTTGC
>JBLNDC010000429.1:0-6576 GCA_050261255.1 Bacteroidota bacterium | reverse complement strand
GTCCAAAAGATGGTGGCAGGCTGCGGGGGTTGTGATGGGGAGATCTATGTCGTAGCGGTGGCGGGCTATACGGTGTTGTTTTAAGGTGTAGATGTTGATGGATGTTAAAGGCATGGTCAGGCTCCTGGTTTAGATTTGTATAGTTAGGGTTGGTTTATTTGGTTTTGCCGAATTCTTTGAGCGCGGCGTGATGGGCTGAGTATTGCTGCGTTGCTTGGTCGTTCCGGTCCTCGACGTACATTGAGTACGCCTCCGGTCCTCACTCCCAGCGCTTGCTTGTACCCAGGATGGGTGCGAGTCGTGCAGTACATGGATGTACGGGAACGACACTACTTGCCCCTGACGCCGCAGGATGATTCGAGGAAGTTTTCTCAAAGAATCCGGCAAGGGTCAACCCCGGCGCGCTTTTGTGAAAGCGCCGGATGGCATTACCAAAGGCTGAAGATGATACTATAGTTGTTAATCGTAGACTTTGATAGAGTAAAAAGTCTATTTTTTTTATGGTTTAGTTTAGATTATATTCCATAACTTTTTAGAAAAATTTTCATTTTTAAAGTATCATATATGCAATCAAATGTCAATTAATTCATATAAGTTCATATGAGTTCATAGAAAGCCGAGACTTTGCAAACAGTGACATTGCTGGTCTTTTATGATATCCTATATGAAGATATATGAAGGAAGTGATATTGGGTGGAAGAATTGTATACTCCTCAAGAAGTGGCAAAGATGCTCAAGGTCTCGTTACGGGCCGTTTATAAATGGATTCATGAAGGAAAATTAAAATCAAAGAAGATCGGCACTTTATGGCGAATTTCAAAGGATGCTTTGGAGGAGTTTATTGAGAAACCAAATGAGAGCGAAGATTAAATAAAAGACCGTAGATGGGAGATACGGTCTTTATTATTGTATTGTTTCGGATAACTGTCTTAAGCAATAGGACTTATTTATTCAAGCCTAAGCTGCCGAATTTGGCATCTTTTTTGCTTAGTTTAATTTTGGTTGCTTTAGTTGTAGATTTTTAGCAGGAAATACAGGGAAAAGGTGGAATTAACAATATATTACTGGGTAAAGAAGGTGTCGAGGTGACAAAAGATCGGACCAGCCGAAGCACAGTAGTTAGGATCTGGACGATTTATACTTTAATTAAAAACAGACTATACCCCGACTGCCGTAAGCTTGCCGCCAGACTGGAAGTTAGTCCCCGGACGATTGAACGGGACATTGAACAGTTGCGTGATCAAATGCAAGCTCCCATCGAGTATGACCGGCTGCGTCGGGGTTATTGTTTTTCTAAGGATTTTTCCATGCCCATGCCCCGTTTCAGTGAAGGAGAAATTATCTCATTATTTTTAGGGCAAAAACTCATTGCCCAAATGGAAGGATTGACGTACCGGGCAGAAATCCGTTCTTTACGAGAGAAGCTGGAGTCGATGTTGGGTACTGAGGGTAAACTTTCCGGGCCTGTGTTGGAAGAATTCATTTCCTTCGATATTGGACCGATCCGGGGTGAGGATTGGCGGGTAGCGGAGTATTTGTCGGGACTGCGCCGGGCGGCGATGGAACATTTGAAAGTTAAAATGTTTTATCAGTCCCTGTCAACCGAGACCGGGCTGGAGCGGGTAGTCCATCCGTATCATTTAAGGTTTCACGAAGGGGCCTGGTATTTGATTGGCTTTTGTTCGTTCCGAAAAGAAGTTCGGATCTTCGCTGTAGACCGGATTAAAACTATGGAGATCCTGGATGAGAATTTTGAGTTTCCAAGTGATTTCAAGATTGAGGATTATCTCGGGGGAGTATGGGGGATTATGCGTGGTCAACCTTACCTGGTAGCCATCAGGTTCGACAGGTTTCAAGCCCGTTGGATCAGGGAAAGGCCGCTTCGGGAAGGCGAAAGCTTGGAGGAGACCCCGGATGGCGGAGTTATTTTCCGGACTGAGGTGAGCGGGTTGACTGAGATCAAGCAGTGGGTGCTTTCCTTCGGCAGCCATGCGGAAGTTTTGGAACCGGAGGAGTTAAGGAAGGAAATCCGGCAGGAGGTTGAACGGATGCGAGAGATCTATGGGCAGGACTCAACCTCTTAGTCCCTTCTCTTCCACAAGCGGAAAAGAAGGGGAAAGGCCAAGTCAGGGAATTTTTTAGACCGACAGTTGGTGACGGTGAATGATGGTATAGTGGAAGATAGAGAAAGTAAAAAATTGACTCACCCCGCGTGAGTTTGGGCTATTAAGTTACATATAAAAAGCCCCTCTCTACTTTGATGTAGCTTTGAATGTTGTTTCAGTAAAGAGGGGCGCGGAGGAATTGACATTTGGAGGTTACAATGGTTCAAAATCAAGGGAAGGAACCTAACATTAGATTCATAGCGCACCGCCGTGAAAAGGATGGTGAAAATCAATATCTAGAAGAACATCTTGAAGGAACATCCAAATTTGCTGGGAAATTTGCCAAAAAGATTGGCCTGGAAAAGCTTGGAGAACTGTTAGGTTTATTGCATGACATCGGCAAAGCAACTTTGGAATTTTATCAATACATCGGCTCAGCAACCGGTTTAATTGACCCCGATGAAGATGATTATGTAGATGTGTCCGGGAAGAGGGGGAAGATTGATCATTCCAGTGCAGGTGCTCAAGCTATATATCGTTACCTCACTAATAAAGGAAATGAAAGTCTGTACGTTTCTCAAATATTGCCTTTGATAATTGCCTCGCACCATTCCGGGTTGATCGATTGCTTAACGCCGGAAGGTGATGATAATTTTTTTAAGAGGATTAATAAACCAGATGAGAAGACGCGAACCGAAGAATCGCTAGCGAATTTGCATAAAACTGTAAAACGGAAAATAGAAGAGTTGCTGTCCGATAATAATTTTATCATTGGTTTTAATCAAAAACTCAAATCATTACAGGAAAGTAACGATTCAACAGAAACTTGGATGTTTAAAGTCGGGTTATTGACTAAATTCCTTTTCAGTTGTCTTATCGACGCGGACAGATTAAACACGGCAGACTTCGAGTTTCCGGAAAGGGCAAAACAAAGAAATCAAGGGAATTATGTCCCCTGGCAGGTTTTAAACGAAAAATTGGACAGGTATTTATGTAGTATTGAGAATAAGTCAGAGAATCTAAGCAAAAATCAGGAAAAAGTTAATATTTTACGTAAGGAAATCTCCGAACTTTGTTATGAATTTTCAACCCAGCCTAAAGGAGTTTATCAATTGACCGTTCCGACAGGCGGGGGAAAAACTCTTTCCAGTCTTCGTTTTGCTTTGAATCATGCAAAAGAACACAAAATGGACAGGATTATTTATGTAATTCCTTATACCTCAATTATCGATCAGAATGCTGAAACTGTCAGAAAAATTTTGGAAGAAAAAACGGAAGAGGGGACTTATTTAAATAACATTGTTCTTGAGCACCATTCAAATTTAACTCCGGAGGAGGAAACCACCAGTCAGAAGTTACTGGCTGAAAACTGGGATGCGCCGGTGGTTTTTACCACCATGGTCCAATTTCTGGAGGCTTTATTCGGATACGGGACTCGAAATGCCCGGAGAATGCATCAACTGGCTCAGGCAGTAATTATCTTTGATGAGATTCAGACTCTGCCTGTTCAATGTGTACAACTCTTCAACGTGGCGGCCCGGTTTTTAATTAATGCTTGCGGTTCAACTGTAATTTTATGCACTGCGACCCAACCTTTGCTTGACAAGATTGAACCTGCGAAAAGGGCATTACAAATCGGAAAAGAACAACAAATGATACCGGATGTCCGGAAGTTCTTTGATGAATTGAAAAGAGTTGAAGTCTATGATCGGCGCAAGGTTGGGGGCTGGACTGAACCAGAAGTGGCTGAGCTTGTTGATACGGAGTTAGTCGAGACCGGTAGCGTACTGATTATTGTAAATACTAAAAAGGCTGCCGTCAATCTTTATCAATTGCTTAAGGAACATCCTAAGGCCGATGTTTATCATCTCAGCACGAATATGTGCCCGGTGCATCGTATGGAAGTTCTAGATAAGATCAAAGCATGTCTTCCGGACAAGAAACCGGTCATTTGCGTCAGTACCCAATTGATTGAGGCCGGCGTCGATATCGATTTTGGCAGTGTCATCCGTTACCTGGCAGGGCTTGACTCCATCGTCCAGGCTGCGGGGCGTTGTAATCGGAACGGTGCTAGGCCTCAACCGGGAAGGGTCTCTATCGTCAATCCGCAAGTGGAAAATTTAGACAAGTTGAAAGATATTAAAATCGGTAGAGATAAAGCGGAACGCGTGTTAGACGAATTCAAAACCGACTCCGAACAATTCGAGGGAGACATTTTGGGTTTAAAAGCCATGGAACGATATTATCAATATTATTTTTATGATCGAAAGGAGGACATGAGCTATAAAGTCGGCCCTAACTCCGAAGTCGGCAGGTCGGACAATTTATTTGATCTTTTATCTATAAATCCTCAATCCGTTCGAGAATATCAGCGGATAAACTCGGCTTCCCCACGAATATTGTTACGTCAATCCTTTATGACGGCCGCGAAAGTCTTTCAAGCTATTGATTCGCTTACCCGCGGCGTCATCGTGCCTTACGGCGGGGAAGGTAATCGGATTATTAACGATCTTTGCACCGTAAGAAATCTCGATAAACAATACCGTCTGTTAAAAGAAGCGCAGAGGTATTCGGTTAATATCTATTGCAATCAGTTTAATCAATTAATAGAACAGAAGATCATCCGCGAAGTACAAGAAGGATCGGGTGTATTCTATCTGGATGAGCGGTATTACAGCGGTGAATACGGCATGAGTGAAACCAAAGTCAATGAAATGAAGACGCTTACTTGTTAAGGAGGGGTAAGATGGAGAACAGAGTGGAGTTTAAGGTCTACGGCAAATATGCCTTGTTTACAGACCCATTGACTAAGATAGGCGGGGAGAAATGCAGTTACCAGATTCCAACTTATCAGGCTTTGAAAGGGATTATGGAATCGGTATACTGGAAGCCTACTATAATCTGGTTTATTGATAAGGTGCGGGTAATGAAACCGATAAAAACCCAAACGCGGAGCGCGAAGCCTATTGAATACGGCGGAGGAAATTCATTATCAATCTATACTTATCTGGCTGATGTTGAATATCAGGTGCAAGCGCATTTCGAATGGAACCTATACCGGGAAGACATGGCTAAGGATCGGAACGAAAACAAGCACTATTTCATCGCCAAAAGGATGATTGAGCGCGGTGGCAGAAGGGATATTTTTCTAGGAACACGCGAGTGCCAAGGCTATGTGGAACCCTGCCGTTTTGGAGAAGGTGAGGGATTTTACGATAAATATGGGGAACTAGCATTTGACTTGATGTTTCATGGTTTTGATTACCCTGATGAAATTGGGAAAAATGAATTTCATGCCAGGTTTTGGCGGCCGAAAATGATTAACGGCATAGTGGAATTCATTCATCCGAAAGATTGTACTATCCGTAAGTTTATTAGACCAATGTCGCCTAATCCGCCTGCATCGGTGGGATTGGAAGAGAAAGAGTTATTGACAGGATTCTCGGAAGAGGAGGTGGCCCGATGAGCTGGATTCAGAAACTATATGAGACATATGAAAACTGCCGATCAATGATTGGGGTCGGTTCGGACGATAACGAAGTGCCGCTTTTACCGATCTGTCATACCACGCAAAAGGCGCAGATTGAGATAACTATCGATCAGGAGGGTAACTTTATTCGTGCCAGAGTAGTTCCAAAAGAGGAGGCCCGGACTATCGTTCCTTGCACCGAGACTTCCGGTGGCAGAACAGGGTCAAAACCTGAAACTCACCCCCTATGCGATAAACTTCAGTACATAGCTGGAGATTTTCTTGATTATGGAGGGGAGGTAACCAGCGGTTATGCTAAAAATCCCAGAGAACCGCATGAAAGATACAAAGAAATTTTGAGAAAATGGTGTGAATCGGAGTATTCCCACCCGAAAGCGAAAGCTGTTTTGAAACATATTGAAAAAGGTAATGTGATAAAAGATTTGGTTGATCATCAAATCTTATGCGTTGGTACCGACGGAAGACTTCTGAAAAAATGGGACAATAAAACTGATGAAGATATTCCTGAGATTTTTAAAGTATTGTCAAATTCAGATCAGGCGGATGCATTTGTCCGTTGGATAGTCGAAATTCCTAATAATCCTCAAGCTGCGGTGTGGAATGATTCAAGCTTATTTGAAAGTTGGATTCGTTATTACTCGGCGAACAAGGACGACAGTGCGCTTTGTTATGTTACTGGAACAGAACTTCCCGCAGCGGATCAACACCCGGCAAAATTAAGAAATGACGGAGATAAAGCTAAACTTATTTCCTCCAATGATACCAGTGGTTTTACTTTCCGTGGCCGTTTTTCAACGGCGGGGCAGGCTTGCGGTGTTGGTTTTGAAGTAACGCAGAAAGCTCATAACGCGCTTCGTTGGTTAATTAGTAGACAGGGTTACAAAAGAGGCGATCAAGCGATAGTGGCATGGGCCGTTTCCGGAAAGGAAATCCCGGATCCGATGACAGACTCTTTTTCAATATTAGGAATGGATGTAATGG
>JBLNDC010000428.1:0-5208 GCA_050261255.1 Bacteroidota bacterium | reverse complement strand
AGCTTGTTCCATTAGATGGTCGATCCTTTTCAATACCTCACCCAGCCATAATTCTTCTTTTAACCGTTCTTCCTCTGTAATTGGCATCAGCAATCCTCCGGAAGTTTAATTTGAAAACTATTGACAAATCAGTTGCTTTTTGATATTATTAGTTTGGATTTTTATATAAAAAACTATTTTGGAATACTTTTTACTATAGCACGCTTGACTAGATAAGACAAGTGTTTTGTAAAATTCTTTAAACATAAAAAACGGGGATATCCCTTAGTGGAAAACCCGGTTTTTCGTTATCAACATTCTTAAGCTATTAAGTTATCATTCGTTATAAAGTTTCTCGTAATACTCTTCCAACATTCGTCTGACATTAAACTGTTCGCGAGTACTTTGGATGCTGTTTTTCATCATTTCCACCCAGCCGGAACGATTTTGATAATAAGTGGGGATCACTTGATCGAGTAAAACGTGATATAAAGATCTAACGTCATGTTCATCTTGATGGCAACAATTATCGCTGACAAACCCGTCCCCGATTTGCCAACCATTAATCCCATGCCGGCAGGCCTCAGGCCACCAGCCATCGAGAATACTCAAATTCAAAACGCCATTCATCGCCGCTTTCATCCCCGAGGTACCGCTTGCTTCCATCGGCCGTCTTGGATTATTGAGCCATACATCAGAACCTCTGGTTAACATCTGGCCGATAGTCATATCGTAGTTTTCCAGGAAGACTACTGAATTTGGATAACGGTTCGAAATCCGGACCAAATTGGCCACGATCTCCTTGCCGTAATCGTCCAAAGGATGGGCTTTTCCTGAAAAGACCAATTGAATGCGACGTTCATTCAATAATCCGGAGATGAGTTGCTCATCGGTAAAGATTAAGTCACTCCGTTTATAAGGAGCCGCTCTTCTTGAAAAACCGATCAATAACACCTCGGGATCTAAGGTTACCCCATTTCGTTCCTGAATGAACCGGATCAATTCTTCCTTATTTCGTTGGTGTTCGCTCCATAAATCGCCGTTTCTTGACGCCGCCTGGAGGATTGCTTCATCAACCCAAGTTGGGAGATGAATCGCATTGGTAATGCCGATAATCGGTGAACGCCGATCGACATGAGCCCACATCCGGTTAGCGGTCTCACAATGAAGTTGGGCTACGGCATTGGAAAACCTTGATAACCTAAGAGCAGCTATAGTCATATTGAAGGGTGAATTTCCCAAGCTCATCATCTGTTCCATGGATAATCCATTATTGGCTCCCATATACATTAGACGTTCCAGATAATGCCATTCGTTGCCCTGAAGCACGGGAGTATGGGTGGTAAAAACAATCTGCCGCCGGGAGTCGTTTTCCGCTTGTTCAAATGAAACACCGCATTGCATCTTTTCCCGGATTAATTCCAAACCGGCAAAGACAGCATGTCCTTCGTTAAAATGATAAACATCGATTGTGATTCCCAAAGCCCGCAGCGCGCGAATCCCACCGATCCCAAGGACCATTTCTTGAGCGACCCTTTCTTCACCGAACCAACCATATAACTGGCCTGTAATCCAGCTGTCTTCATTCTCGGGTAGATTCGTGTCCAGTAGGTAAAGGGGAGCGTTTCCAAAGCAATCCACTTTCCAAACCTTACAACGAACTTCACGATGACGAATAGTGACTCCAACCGTAACTCCAGTGTCTTTTAAGAATTCGTAACGATTGTTATGATAACTATCATAAGGCCGACCATCTTTGCCAATCCGTTGATCGGTATAGCCTTGTTTCCACAAGAGGCCGATACCGACGATGGGGAAACCGTAGTCATGGGCACCTTTCAAATAATCGCCGGCCAGAATACCCAAACCACCGGCATAGGTTTTGAAATCATTATCCAAAGCGTATTCCATACAAAAATACGCTACTTTTGGAAACGTTTTCTCTTGAATTTCCACCGGGACCCTCCTCAATAATAAATTAAAAGAAAAAGAATATTGTAACCAACAGTTGTTTTTAATATACTATGGTTCATTTCTTTAGTATACCAGTACTTTCTGTTAAGCTTGTCATTTTTCGCCGCCATTCCCTGAAACAGTTGTCACTAGTATTAACATTTTTGACGTCTTCCATTACTTGAAAGATGACCTAAACCATTGAAGGCGCCTCTATTTTCAGTTAAAATATAACCAGTAAAGGCTGGTGGAAGATGAATTATCAAAATTGCGGACTATGCCCCAGAAAATGCGGTGCTAATCGAAGCAAGGGTCAACTAGGTTATTGTAAGGCCGACAATTCAGTCCGGCTAGCCCGGGCGGCGCTCCATCATTGGGAAGAGCCTTGTATTTCAGGGACTAAAGGCTCCGGCACTGTTTTCTTCTCCTTTTGTAACTTGGGATGTCTCTTTTGCCAAAACTATATGGTCAGCCGCGGTAAAGCTGGACGGATAGTATCGCGGGAACGTTTGGCTCAAATATTTCTAGAAATACAAAGTCAAGGAGCACATAACCTTAACCTAGTTACGCCAACTCATTATTTACCAGATATCATTTTCGCGCTAAATCTGGCTAAAACCAAGGGATTCAATCTTCCGGTGGTTTATAACTCCGGAGGTTATGAATCCCTGGAAACCTTGGAAACCCTTCAGGGAATGGTGGACATTTTCTTACCTGATTTAAAGTTTGCCTCCCTTGCCACTGCTAAAGAGTTTGCCAATGCGCCTGATTATTTCCAAGTAGCTACCTCAGCTATCAGGCGAATGGTAAAACTCATCGGGAACTGTGAATTTGATCCTGAAGGACTAATGAAGCGGGGGGTAATAGTCAGGCACCTTGTATTACCGGGAAAAATCGAGGAAAGCCGGACCATTCTGAAATGGATCAAGAATGAACTTCCGGAATGGGTAATGGTCAGTTTGATGGGGCAATATTTACCAATAGGCCAAGCGGTGAACCACCCGAAATTAGGGCGAAAACTGACAGCCAACGAATATGAGAAAGTCGTCGCCTATCTCGATGAACTTGGTTTGGAGAATGGTTATGTCCAGGAACTTTCCGCCGCTACGGAGGAATTCATCCCAGAGTTTGATTTGACGGGAGTATAAAATAGTCTTAAGCCATAAAATTTAGAATTTTATGTCCTTGATTAATCTAACATTAAGCGGGAGGTTTCGCCTCCCGCTTATATTTAACTCATTTCTACCACTAACTTAGGTTCTGTTCAGCCAAACGCTTTTCAATCTTTCTTTGATTAATCACTGAGATTACCAAAGAGACAACTGCCAAAAGCAATAAAGTTAAACTAATCGGCCTGGTCAGAAAGACCAGCGGATTACCATCGAAAATGACCATGGTGCGTCTAAGATTACTCTCAGCCATCGGCCCAAGGATTAAGGCCAACAAAATCGGTGATAAAGGAAAGCCGTATCTTTGCATCAAATATCCGACAACTCCGAAAACAATCGTTAAATAAACGTCGAAAATGTTATTCCGCATCGCGTAGGAACCTACTAAAGAAAAGATACAAATCGCCGGTATCAACACTTTCTTTTCAATCTCAATAATCTTGTTGAATAAATTAATTCCTAAAGCGCCTACAAAAAGCATTACAAACTGGGCCACGATCATTGACGCGAATATTGCATAAACGATGTCCATATGGTCCTTATAGAGTAGCGGTCCAGGTTGCAGCCCTTGGATAATAAAGGCTCCAAGCAAGACTGCGGTGACCGCGTCTCCGGGAACGCCAAGCGAAAGTAAAGGAATCATCGCCCCACCCTGACAGGCATTGTTAGCTGATTCTACAGCGGCAACCCCTTCAATTACTCCGGTCCCGAATTTTTCAGGATATTTGGAAGCCCGTTTCGCTTCGCCGTAAGCTACGAAAGAGGCAATATCACCACCAGCTCCAGGAATCGCTCCGATGATAGTACCGATAATCCCAGATTTGATCAGTTCTTTCCAGGAGACTTTTAAATCTTCTTTACTAGGGAATGGCCATTTAATTTTACATTTAACTTTCTGAACTATCCCAAGGTCCTCGATACTTTTTAACACTTCGGCGAAGGCAAATAATCCGATTAAAGTTGGGATAAACGGAGGCCCTTCTAAAAGTTCAGTAAATCCGAGAGTGAACCGGGGGAAACCCGAGATTGGGTCAAAACCGATCGTGGCAATAGTCAAGCCGAAGAGTCCGGACATTAAGCCCTTGGTAACCGAGCCCCCTGAAATGGAGACAATTACGCTTAAACCAAAAATAGCGAGGGAAAAATACTCCGCCGTCCCAAACTTCAAAGCCATTTTTGATACTTGGGGCGATAGAAAGGTCATGATCGCCACCCCCATTAACCCGCCGGTGAACGACGAAAAAAGCGACATTGCCAGGGCGCGACCGGCCTCGCCCTTTTGCCCTAAGGGATAACCTTCAATAACCGTAGCCGCCGCCGCAGGGGTCCCCGGGGTCCGGATTAAAATGGCTGAAATTGAACCGCCGTACATAGCCCCGGTATAGATTCCCATTAGCATTGAAAGGCTGGTAATAATCGGCAACCCAAAAGTGAAAGGCACCAATAAGGCTACTCCCATTGTAGCCGTAAGACCCGGTAAAGCCCCAATGATAATCCCGGCGATATTACCTAAAAAGATTACAAACATAACATCAATGGTAAAAACACTACCGAAACCTTTTGCCAACAGTCCAAAATCCATATTCGTTCCATCCTTTTTTAGAATGAATTCTTACCAGGAAAAACTATTAACCCCTAACCGCTTTCAAGTTTAAAAAGTAATATTCAAAAATCCTAACGGTAAAGAAATATGCAAGAACTTCTCAAAAATAATAAACACGCCTAAGGTCACTCCGGCAGAAATTAAAGCCATTTTTAAATATTCCCGCTTTTTTAATAAAAACATCAAGCCAAATAAATAAAGAATAGTGGTAACTATAAAACCGCCGACATTGAGTAACAAGCTATAGATAATCGTAGCCAGAAGCGCTATTCCGGCCCGTTGTGTACCCGGATCTTTAAAGTTGAACTTCTCAACCGTTCCTTTGGATTTCCCCATTAAAGCGAAGCAAAGCAGTAAGAAACTGAAAAAAATCAATAGTGTTGCCAAAATGCTCGGGAAAAAGGCAGGGCCGATTCCCATTATTACGTCTTCGGGAAATTTTGAGGCGATACCTAAAATATAGCATCCAAACAAGATGCCGATTAAACTAGAGATGATATCCGG
>JBLNDC010000427.1:0-2839 GCA_050261255.1 Bacteroidota bacterium | reverse complement strand
GACCTTAATGATTCTCCCGATAAAGACCCCGCGGTTGTTGGGCCTTGATACACTGATAATCTCCCGGTTGCGGTTGCCCCCGAAGTAGCCGGTGGTGAAACCGCGGTTAAAAGTTTCACTCAATTTTCGGATTTCCACCGGCTCGATTCGATATTGATCAGGGCTTTCAGCAAAACGGTTCAGCAGTCGCCGGTATGTTTTAACTACCGTATATACATATTCCGGGCGTTTCATCCGACCTTCTATTTTCAGTGCCGACACTCCGGCGCGCTCCAAGTCTGGTATTAATTCGGCCAAGGCCAAATCTTTCGGAGACAGCAGAAAATTCCCTTTGGTTTTAATCTCTTCTTTGCCGCGGAAGAGCCGGTACTCGAGGCGGCAAGGCTGGGCGCAACGGCCCCGGTTGCCGCTCCGGCCCCCGATCATGCTGCTCATTAAACATTGTCCCGAATAGCAGACACAAAGGGCTCCGTGGATAAAAACCTCAACCTCCATACCGGCTCCCCTTTTGATGGCTCCCACTTCTTCTTTGGTTAATTCCCGTGCTAAAACAATCCGCTTAATCCCTAATTTCTTTAAGAATAAAGCTCCAGCCAAATTATGGACCGTCATTTGCGTACTGGCATGCAACTCCAACTCCGGGAGGTACTTCCGGGCGAGGTTAATCAGACCTAAATCCTGAATAATAACCGCATCAACCCCGATATTATAAATTTGGCCTAAGAGGTTGATGGCTTCAGGCATTTCGGTGTCGGAGATTAGGGTGTTGACAGTGACATAAATTTTTTTACGATGGAGGTGAAGCAAATCAGTGGCTAGTTTTAGCCGTTCCAGATCGAAATTTGAAGCATATTGCCGGGCGCTAAAAGCTTTGCTTCCCAGGTAGACGGCATCTGCCCCGCCTGCTAAAGCGGCTATCAGCGCGTCCCAGTCTCCGGCGGGTGCTAGTAACTCCATTTTGGTTGTTTCTCCTCTTCAGCGATGATGTTTCACAAGTCCTAAAATTTTTTTTATTATTTACCCGATAGCGATGTCGTTCGCAACGGGGATTCCTAAACGATCGAGAATTGCCGGACAAACATCAGCTAATGAATTTACCTTGCCGAATGATTCCGCGCCCGCTCCAAAAACCAATAACGGTACCGGATTCAAAGTATGAGTTTTAACCGATAAATCCTCGATATTACCGTGGTCACTGGTTAAAACCAAACAGAAGCTGGGCGGCATTCGGGAAACTACTGTGGCAACAAAACGGTCCAACCGGTTGAGGAGTATCAATGCCAAGTCCCAATCTTGAGCATGGCCGCAGCGATCCGTTTGAAAATATTCAAAAAGCGTAAAATCATAAGCTTCAGCTAAACGAACCAGGTTTTCGCCGGCTTTCTCCGGGGTGATTAAGGGGACCGGATAATTTCTGTCACGCAATTGTTCGTTAATTAGATCCTGGTATACTGCGTATCCCCGGTTTAGGTCCTCGACCATTAATAGTCTACAGCCGCCCGCCAAAGCAGCGGTAGTGCTGGCCGAATAACGCCAACGCCCCCGGCGTACGCTTTCGAAGTATTCTTCGGTAAAAGTATTAGCGAATACGGCTCGCCTCCCAGTTTGGTTGATTTGTTTAAAAATACTGTGCCTCTCTAAAATATCTCGTAAAGCTTTGGTGGGAAAACCGTTAATATGGCGGCCGGTTAATTGGGGAGCATTAGTCCCTGTAAAAAGAGCGGTTTGACCGGTAGCGCTTTGGGGTAGGCCTTGTACTCCAAGCCTAGTGTCGATGGCTTTCAAAACCTTATTAGGCTCGACGATTCCCTTGCCAATTGAAGTCTGCGTCGGTACCATCTGGAAAGCATTTCTGATACTGGGCAGATCGGCCGCTAACAATGGGTTGATGTCAGGTATGTCGGAACCGAGTCCCAAACCGTCGATAAAAATCATGATAATACCCAAATTAGCTCTCCTTAAATATTAAATTTTTCTTGAGCTCAGCTAATTCCCGACGGATCACCGCCAATTCCTCAAGCAACTGTTCATTGGCGACCGGCTCCGGTTCATCCTCTTTGACGATTACGCTAATTTTACCGCAAGCTTCCAAGACCGCTTTGGAAACCTGCGATATTTTGGCCACCCCTTGTTGACGCAGTTCCTGGCGGAGATCCAAATGAGAGATATGCTCTTTGGCTAAGTTTTCCTCCAGCAAAACGCCGTTGTCAATTAATAAAGTCGGTTTGCCTTCTAAAAGGCCCGCCAGAAACTTGGAACGGTAGGAAAGCATCGAGAAGAATAATTCTAACCCGCCCAATACCGCAATGATTAAAACTCCTTTCAGAAATGAAACTTGTTGTTCCATTCCGACGACGATAATTACATCGCCGATCCCCGCCATAATCACCAGATCAAAGAGGCTCAATTGACCAAGGGCTCTCTTTCCCATGAACCTAACGATAATCAAGGCCACGAAGTAAATAGAGATAAACTTAGCAATTGAATAGAAAATATTCATCGAATCGCCCCTGATTTATTCTTACAGCGATCAGTGTTTCCCCTGGCAATTATTTTATAGCCGAAGATCAAGAGCAAATATAGTTAAACTATAGAATTAATATTAGCCTTAAACTTGAAATTACTGGCTTCTGCCGCAAACCGGACAGGTTCCGGTAACCGTAGTCGGTTCCGGATTGGGCCAGATCTTGCAATCGGTAAGGCCAACCGCTCCTAAACGCTCATAAGGACAGATTCCATGGGCGGCATGATAACCTTCAAAGGTCAAACAGCCGTCGCTGGTCCGCCGGCACTTCGGACAATAGGTTTGCGGGTGGAAAGTTAGCCCTTGACGGATCAT